>CALMNI010000173.1 GCA_937868555.1 uncultured bacterium
TTCCAACATCGGGCTGCAAGGTATAAAGCGTTACATGCAGCGGTGGATATTCAAGCTGAAGATTATATTTTTCATCCACTGCATCAAAAAATAAATTAAGATTAGAGACTTCACACATTGCAATAATCGTCCGTTTCTCACCCTCACTGACAAGTCTAAACTCATTCGTAAAACGAGTGAAGGCCACTGGTTTAGTTTTAATAAACTTTTCAAAATCCTTGAGAATATTTTCATGAAACTGGGGAGCCGGAATACCCTCTTTTTCACATATTTTCCCAGTACAAATAAGACTAACGTGAAAAGCACTTTTACGTAGTAGTGTCATATCCCCCACGCATACATATTCAGGTAAGCCGTAAAGCTGCACAGGCAAAGCAATGGAGCTAATGGGCGGATTAAATATCTTATATTGATTCATAATTGCAGTATAAATGGTTTTAGGGACTGAGGCTAGTTTTGACAAGTAGGCCGCTTCTTCGTATAAAGAAAGCATGCATACTCCCCTATTTCTCTTAGCAACCCTTGGCTACCCAGGATCAGGGAAAACCCATTTTTCCGAACGCTTTTGCCGCGAACATACGATCATTCATCTCAATAGTGATCAGCTTCGCCATACCATGTTTGCTGAACCGAAATACACGCCAGATGAACATCAAGCGGTTTTCAGGGAAATGGACAGGCTCTGCGAAGAATATATTTCTCAAGGAAAATCAGTGCTCTACGATGCTAATAATAATAGGCGCGACAAGCGACTCACTCTACAACATATTGCTCAAGGCCATAGCGCTCAGTATGTGCTCTTATATTTTAATACTCCCCTGGAGACTGCCATTAAACGAAACAACGAACGCCAACACATAGACGGCGAAAAGAAGAAATTGTTTCCACACATCGATGAAGCCGTCATTCACCGCATGAATAAAAATATTGAATTGCCAACCGGCGACGAGCCTTTTATTGAAATCAATGGACAAGCAGACTATGCGGATCAAGAGAAAACGGTTTTAGCTGCGCTTGAGCATTAATGTAGATTTCTACTTCACAATGTAATCAATAATTCTTTGAGCCGTTTTTTCAGCGATAGCGCTGGAGGTGTTAAAAATTTTCCCCTTATATAACCGGCATTGCGCTCGCAACTTTTTAGCGGTCGCAATGTTTGCTTGTATGGCGCCGTCTAAAGAAAGCTGGGTTACTTTTTGTAACCTACGAATCTTAGCTGGAGAATTCCAGCGTTGGCGCATACGCTTGCCAATTTGCTGAGCGCTTATATCTAAAAGGATAAAAATTATTTTCTTGCTTTTCTCTACGCCGTATATTTCCTCAGGCATGCTTAATCCGCAAATAATCGTTGAAAATCCTTTCTTACTATTACGCATAGCAAGGCGCAACCAATGCTTGGTTTCATTTTTTCGCCAGTCAGTTGTAACGCTGTTCGGAACGCCTCGTTCGTCGAAATCGTGAATATGAAAATAGGCCGGCAAGGCTTTTTTAAGCAAAGGGATAATAGTACTTTTCCCTGCCGTATTTGCTCCGCTTACAAAATAAATTTTTTCTTTTTTCATAGAGAAAAGGCTACCGGACCGTCATTACAAAAACAACTGCCGCTTCCAAAGCCGCCCGTACTTGCTCGTCTGTTAAATGTAATATTTTTGGAGAAGCCAAATCATTAATGATCTCGAAAAAACTATGGCGCTCAATAGTAAAGCCGAGGTTTTCAAAAAATATCTTGGCTTCAGCCTCTGTTTCGAAACGGTTAGCGACAATGTCTTTGCCGGTTAATTCAGAAATTTTTTCAACGTGATTTTTCATGAGGGCATTTTCATTGCTGAATATTTTCCGCAAGGAAATATCAGAAGTTATCCATACGCCGCCATACTCTTTTAAAATGCTACGAATATTTTTAGCGACTATCGCTTTCTCCTCAAAATTCAAATAACGTAGCAAGCCTTCATTAATAATTGCTATGGGTTTGGTTTTATTAAAATGTTGAACCGCCCTGCGCATAGTGTCTATGTCTAATACATTTCCGCCTTCAAAATAAAGATTGGAAGGAAAATCCAATCCGCCTTCAAGGGCGATTTCTTTTAGAATTTGTTCTTTTTCTGTAATAACCGGAGGTAAATCCAGCTCGACATATTGTATATTCTTGTGCTGAGCCATACTAAATCCGCGGGAAGAAAAGCCAGAAGCTAATTCTAAAATCTGAGTATTACCCGTTTCAAGAATAAGTTTATCAATTAATTTATGCCGCGCTTCGAATTGCGGCGCCATTTCCGGTTTTTTTAAATCGTTTGAAATTTCTTGGCCCAAAGACTGCCGAATATGTTCGAGCTTATCAAAAATTTCCTTGCTGTACGGAATGTCGCTAAAGGTTCGCCTATACGCAACCATCCAGGCCGTGGGAATAACTTTTTCAAAATCGTTGCTAGCCATGAAATTTTAATTACCTATTAATTGCCGTCCAATCTTCATTTTCCAAACCAGCATCAAGGGCTGCTTGATACTGCGCTAATACATCTTCCAATAAAGGCGTGGCCATTCCCCCGGCCATTTGTTTTGCATATCCTAAATCTTTAGCTATCCATTTAACGGAAAAATTAATAGGGTCGGGTATGTGCTGATAATCGCGCCAGGCAAGGTTGGTTGTCGTCCCTCCCGGTCGTTCCGCTAAAGCATCTCCCACGGCCTGTATATTCATGCCATTTGCTTTGGCCAGCCGTAATACTTCGCCTAAACCGGCAATATGGATCCCCTGCAGCATGTTCAATAATAATTTAAACTTTGCCCCCGAGCCCGCTGGCCCAAAATAAATAACTTTTTGAGAAATTGGTTCAAGATAGGGTTGTAGAGTTTTTAATTTTTCTTCATCCCCGCCGGCAAGTAAAATTAATTGGCCGCTCTCCGCTCCAATCCTACCGCCGGTCATCGGCATATCAAAAAACGTCTTTTGCGCCTCGGCACACAATGTACTTAATTCCGTAATCCAAGAAACAGAAAGAGTCGCGCACGTTATAAGAATGGCATCTGACTTTGCTCCGGCAATAATCCCATCTTCACCCATCCACACCGAACGCGAAGATTCGTCATTAGCCGTTACTTCAAAGACAATATCAGCCTCAGCGGCCGCTTCTCGGGGTGAGCCAGCCGTAACAGCCCCTTGTTCAACAAGAGATGCCGTTGCTTCCTGCGTCCTATTCCATACAACAACAGGATAATGAGCCCGCAAAAAATTTGCAGCGATGCCCGCTCCCATTATGCCCGTACCAATAATAGCAATTTTCTTCATATATCTTAATAAAAAGCCGTTCCCGAAAGGAACGGCTTTTTTTTATTCCATTTCCGGAGCGGCGGCAAAATCTTTTTGAAACTTTTCATTCCAAGCGACCATCATTGGGTCAGTCGGTAAAGCGGCCTTAACATCTGCGGCCATTTCCGGATGAGCTTCTTCAAGATGCTTCATTCCATTGGCCATCATTTCGTCAGGCGTTGCGCCGGTAATTTCGGCATCGCATTGTCCGCCCATTTGCGCGCATGTCATCATTTTCATAAATATATACTTAGTAAATAATATGGCTCATTGTAACTAAGCAACCCATGATAGTCAAGAACAAAAAATTCCTAGGAGAATTCTTCCTGTTATAGTATAATTACAGTAATAATCACTTGGGTGGTTTAATCTTTTTTATGAGAATAAAAATAATAAGCTTTCTTATTTTAATGCCCTGTATCATGGGAGTTGGTTTTGCATACGCTGGCAATGCTCATGCTACCGCTAAATACAGCGATGTTCCCGTTAGCGACGGCAGCGCCGACAACTCCCTCAGTGGAGCTAATACGGGACGTAAAATTGCCGTTGCCCCGAACGGCTATGTATATGCAGTATATCACGGAGCGACTCAAGGCATTCGCTTCACCCGCAGCGGCGATAGAGGGCAGAACTTTGAACCCAGCATACAATTAGATACCCCTAATAGCGACGTTGAAATTGCCGTTGATAATGATGGAGTTATTTATGTTGCCTGGATGAAAAGTGGAACGGTTCGCTTGGCCCGCAGCTTTAATGAGGGACTGTCATTTGGAGCAACGATCGATGTTGGTGATATTACCAGCACTTCCGTGCACATGGCAGTAGCAAATCCCTATGTGTATATTATTGAAAAAGAAGGCACAACCCTTTTTATTAATGGCAGCCGTGGCGTAGGCGGCTTTACAACGACTACGATTGATACAACTCGCGTGTATTCAGATGTCCATGTCGATCCACTAACAAATTATGTATACGTTCAAACAGATGATCCGAATGTTTTATATTTCAAAAGCACCAACCATGGCCAAAGCTTCAGTCCCTCCGTACAGCCAGGTGTCAATATTTACTACTCAACATCAGCCTTCGCCAATGGAAGCAATGGCACGTATTTATATGTCGCCGGCGGTCAAAACAGCGGAATTTACAGCGACGCTGTACGCATTAACCTAAATAATGATTCTTTTATAAATATACCCGTATCTCATAATGAAGGTACTACCCAGCGTTCGCTGGCAGCCGATGACTTAGGAAATATAGTAAGCGGTTTTTACAATGCCGGAGTGCTTAGATTTGAGACAAGCACTAATTATGGTGAAACATTTCCCGAAGTGACAACAGTTGCTACTGGATCCTTCATGAGCCTAGCGATTGATCCTTTGCGCAAAACCGTATTAGCCTTATATGAAAAAGACGGGAAGATCTTCCTTTCAACCTATAGCAACTTGCTCACAAGCGGCCCCACCCCAGTTTCTAGCGGCGGCGGAGGTATTGATGTCCGCATGTTTACCGAACCAAAACGCGAGAATATTAGCGTTACCATAAATCAAGGACAAACCGACACTACCTCAGACAATGTCACGCTCGACATTAAAACGGGAAATGACATTGCATCAATGTCCATCTCTAATAGCGCTGATTTCAAAGGAATAAGCATACAACCATTAGCTGCTTCCCTACCCTGGAAAATATGCGATAATTGTCAAAGCGGCCAAACATACACAGTCTACGTAAAATTATTTACTGCCTTTGGCCAATCAACAATAATCCCCGCTTCCATTCGCTATGAGAATCAAGTAGTTGTCAATTCGCCTGCTCTCAAGGAATCAAAACCTGCGATTGAAAAAATAACTCCCAAAAACCCGGCATTCAAAATTGATCTAAAGGTTGGAAGCCAACATCCCGATGTCGCCCGTCTGCAACGCTATTTAAATAGCCGCGGATTCATTATTGCTTCTAAAGGTGCCGGCTCTCCAGGCAAAGAAGTGTCATACTTTGGCTTGGCAACAAAAAAAGCTTTAATGAAATTCCAACTAGCTCACGCAGCGGACATCTTAACCCCGAGCGGCCTAAAAACAGCCAGCGGCGTTTTCGCAACATCTACGCGCGCCTATATTAATGCCCATCCTTAATTTAACCAGCTCAAAAAAACGCCCCCGGGGGCGTTTTTTTACTGTTTAGAAAGTAGCTATTACGCGAATTTAATAATCACTATGCATCCAGCGAAAATGAGAAGACCGCCGATAAAAAAATAAATGTTAGGCGTTGAGCGGAATAATATATAGCTAAAGAGTACGACAAAAAATGGATATGAGGTCTCTATAATTGAGGCCGTTGAAGCATTCAGATGTTTTATGCTGGAAAAAATAAAAAAGTTTGCCGCTGTTGCCAACACCACTGAAACAATTACCAATGTCCAATTAGTTTTTCCCGAAACAAAAACTTCCCGTATAGAACCGTTGCTAAAGAATACAAAGGGCAGCATTATAAGCGTTGTTAGTATTGAATTAACAAACACTAAGGTTACAGGCTCGAGCACCTTTTGATCAATTGCATAGACAAGGCCCCACGTTAGAGCTGCGCCGATAGCATATATAAAACCTGGTTCCATAAAAAATAATTATTTCCGCATAGAACGTGGAAGGCGTTCTCCGGCGGCTAGGGCGGCGCATATTGTGTTAATATACTCCTTGCGTTTTTCGCCTTTAGGTTTAGACTCAACCCAGTTGGCTATATCACGCTTCTCATCAGGGGAAAGCCCTTTCCATTGAGCTTTTGCTTTGGGGTTCCTATTAAGCGCAGTATATAATTCCATAGGCACTGCTGCATAACAGCAAGGGCGTCGTTTTCCCGCAGCCAATTTTGAGCAAGCAACTTCTATGCGCCGCATTCTCGTTTCTTCTTGCTTGGCCGACTCTATCCAAGTAATAAAATCGCGTCTCGCAATAGGCGTAATTTCTTTCCATTGCGCTTTTGCCCGAGGAGTTTTAATGAAAGCGCGCAAAAGATAGGCTGGCGCTTTTGTTTCCTTTGTGGAGGCGGTTTGGCTCATATAACATTTTTCATATTTCTCGTTAACCGCAAGCTTTAATTCATCTACTATAACATTGGGTAATAAAGCTTGTAAAGCTTAAAATATACAACATCTC
>CALMNI010000174.1 GCA_937868555.1 uncultured bacterium
TTACCTGATCTTCAATGTATTCAAGTATTTCATGACTTATTTGTTTATCTCGATGATTTGAGTACTTCTCGTAAATCTCGTCACTTTTAATTAGCCGCAGCGTTATTCCAGTTTTTGTATTTTTGAGGACACGTTTTTCTGCCTTTCGCGAGAGTTTCTCTATCTCGCGAATACTCTCAATAATGCTAATATCCTCATTCATCGCTTCACCTACCACAATCGTGATCTATCACCCCTGCGCGGAGCGTCAACATAACATTAGCTTGACCTGCGAGCCCGCCCGCGCGCCATCATTATACCTGGGAAATGAACGGCGTGCTTTTTGATCTTCAATACTAATCAAAAAGCATGACGTTCATTTACCGGGTAAACCGGCGCGCGGTTGGCATCATTTTTGCCTCTTGCTACAGGTGCTTTTTCTAGGATCAAATACGGATAAGTCAGCAAAAATGATGACAAAGGGCGAGTCAGGTCGAAGCTGTGTTATGCGCTGCGACTTTCTGCTCGCTTTGCCACTTTTCCATCATCTTAAATGCGTTAATCATTAATGATAGTTCATCACCTGAATAATCAAAGACGTTTCACAATATTCTTTCTATTACCAATTATCTTGCTTTACTACTTTTCGTCACTTTCCGATGTCGGTCTTCCGGCATCATGCGGAAGACCGCGAGGAAAGGACGAAATACGCATAACATACGCTTCACCCGCAACCCGAGCCTGGCGCGCAATCTGCCACAAGGATCAAACTAGCAGATTGCGTGTCAGGCCGGGTTGTCATGGTGGAAGCGATTGTTAGGACAAAATTCCTTAAGCCATTTGTTCTATAGCTTTGATCTTATTAAGCTCTTTCCCTTTTTCGGATTCAATATTTCTGATTTCGATTTCGTTTTGAAGATTAAGCCAAAACTTATACGAGTTTCCGAAGTATTTAGAAAAACGTAATGCCATTTCGGGCGTTAATTTTCTCTTATTATGAATAAGATCCAATATGCTGCTTGTTGAGACATTAATGGACTTCGAAAGCCTATATGGAGTAATACCTAAGGGGTCAAGAAATTCTTCTTTGAGTATTTCTCCAACATTAGGAGTATCAATCTTGTTCTTGCTCATTTTCCTTCCTCCTAATGATAATCTGATATGGAG
>CALMNI010000175.1 GCA_937868555.1 uncultured bacterium
TAACAATATTTTTATATATATGAATATGCAAAAATGGGCCTGGACTTTTGGTATCGTTTTCTTGCTCATTGGTATTCTTGGATTTATTCCGGGAGTAACCCAAGAAGGCGGCCTTCTTTTAGGCATTTTTTCAGTGGACACGATGCATAACGTTGTCCATCTTCTTTCCGGAGTTATCGCTGTTTGGACGGCTTTAAGTTCTGCTAAGGCAGCCCAAATGTATTTCCGTATTTTCGGAATTGTATATGCCCTTGTTACTGTCATTGGATTTATCCAGGGTGACAGTTTCCTTGGCATGATGGCAATTAATACGGCCGATAATATCCTCCACTTAGTAATCGCCGTAGTTGCTTTGTGGCTTGGATACGGAATGGATGAGAATGCCACTACAACAGCCTAGTTTTTTTACATACGACCTTAAGCCAGCCGCTTTACAAGCGGCTGGCTTTTTATTATGGTTAGCGTGAGCTCGCTCTCGTCGTTTAATGGATAAGACATTGGCCTCCGAAGCTGAAAATGCAGGTTCGATTCCTGCCGAGAGCACCTTCCACTAAAATTATAGATTATATGAAAATATATTTTGCCGGTTCTATTAGAGGCGGACGCAGCGATCAGGCTCTCTATCATGATATGATCTCGGCGCTTGGTAAGCATGGAACAGTGTTAACCGAACACATAGGTTTGGCCACCGTAGCGGCCATGGGCGAAGAAGGAGTAAGCGATGAATATATTTACAAAAGGGATATGGATTGGATTCGCGAAGCGGACGCCGTTGTTGCCGAAGTCAGTACGCCGAGCCTCGGCGTTGGGTATGAATTGGCCATGGCCGAAACGCTAGGCAAGAAAATTATTTGTTTATTCCGTCCCGATGGAGATCGTCGTTTGTCGGCAATGATTAGCGGCGCGGGAGTTTTTCCTATTAAAGAGTATGAAACCTTAGAAGAAGCTGAAGAGATTTTTAATCAATTTTTTAAATAATACTATGTCCTTACCCTTGGCAAAAATTATCCAGGCTTTGCATTGGCGCTATGCGGTAAAGATTTTTAATTCCAAGAAAAAACTAAGCACCGCTGATCTTAACGCCCTCTTAGAGGCGGTTCGTCTTTCCCCTTCTTCTTTGGGACTACTGCCTTATAAAATAGTAGTCGTTGAAAATACCGCCGCACGAAAATTAATTTTTGAGCAGGCAAGCAATCAGCGCAAGATTACCGAGGCTTCCCACTTATTAGTTTTTTGTACATATCGCTCTTATACACGTTCATTTATTGATGCCTTTGTTGATATGTTTTCCAAGCAACGGCATTTAAGTCCTGAACAAACTGCTAATCTACGTAAGGCGAGACGCGCTTTTGTAAAAGAAACATCACCCAAAGATCTTGATGAGTGGGCGGGCGATCAAGCCTTTATAGGACTAGGCGTTTTAGTAGCTAGCGCGGCTTTGGCCGGAATAGATGCTGGTCCTATGGGCGGCTTTAAGCCCGAAGTCTTGGATGAGATATTGAATCTGCGCCGCTATAACTTACGTTCTCGCGTATTATGCACTCTTGGCTATAGATCGGCTGAAGACGCTGAAGCAAAAGCAAAAAAGGTGCGCTGGCCTTTTAAAGACTTTGTAATCAAGATTAAATAAAAGCTAATATTAGAACAAATTAAGTCAATTCTATTGACTTTTTTTGTTTTATGTGATATAATGCGATTAGATAAGAAACAGAATTTTTTAATTAAAAAAAAGTACTTTGAAAAAACATAACCTTTTTCAACCAATTCAGTCTAACAAAAGACTGTTCACTGTCTTTATTTTTGCTATTCCTGTATTTTTATTCCTCGCAATTTCATTGAGTAGCTGCTCAAATTATTCGCAAACAGTGACGGCTTCAAAAGAGTCGTACAACAAAAAAATTAGCGAATATAATTGGGATAAAAAACAAAGAAAACAATTAAGTAAAGAGTTAGCCGGTATATTTAATACCGAAAAGTTCGAAAACATTTTCATTTCATTACAAACAAATGTGGATGTAATGAACGGTGATAACGATGTTTTTTTAGGCGATGGATATATTGCCATTAAAGAATGGTTGCCCGCCGAAGAATTCAGAATAGTTTTTTTCTCTCACAAAGATGTAAAAATCCCTCAAATTGAGGATGAGAAAATAGCCCTGGCAAAAACAGATTTAAATTTTAAGTAGTTAGAAGTAAATACTAATAATCAATGTAGTTCTCCTTTCTTAATCTCCCAAGGTATGGTCACTTTGGGGGATTATTTTTTTATTTTCGATTTAGCGCTACACTAAAGGCATGATATTTTTACATACATTCGTTCCCCCGGCTATTGCCTTTTCTTTTGGCCCACTTACTATTTATTGGTATGGGATTATTATGGCTGTGGCAATGGCAGCTTCTATATTTTTAGCTGTGCATCTTGCTCCGCAGCGCGGGGTAGAAAAAGAGCGTATTCTTGATCTCGCCCTTTGGCTTATTATTGGCGGTATTATTGGCGCTCGTTTATATGATGCTGCTTTAAATATTTCTATATATATTCATGAGCCTTTAGAAATTATAAAAATTTGGCATGGCGGGCTGGCTATTCACGGCGCCTTAATCGGCGGGCTATGTGCTCTCATATTGTATGCGCGACGGCTAAGACAAGATGCTTGGATGCTGGCGGCAATTATTGTGCCAGCAGTTGTGCTC
>CALMNI010000176.1 GCA_937868555.1 uncultured bacterium
GGAACCTGCAATCCTTAATCAATCAACCTCATTTTAAAACCGTTAAAGGCATAGTAATTGGACGATTCCAAAAGAGATCCGAGATGACCATTGAAAAAATAAAATATATTATACAAACAAAAAAGGAGTTAAAATCCATCTCCGTTATCGCCAACGCTGATTTTGGACACACTAACCCCCTTATGACTTTTCCCATAGGCGGAATGGTTAAAATAATAGCATCAAAAAATAAGGCTAGTATTCAAATACTAAAACATTAATTGTTTTTTAAGACGATGTACTATATGAAAAAATACTTATTTGTGTTGCCTCTCTTGGCCATATTCGTAGCCGGTTGCACCTTTTCAAAAAATGCCACTACTGATAAAAGCCTTAACAGCTATACCAATAATCGTTACGGTTTTTCAATCCAATATCCATCAAATTGGTTTATCATTACAGAAAACGCCGAAAACGATTTTCGCCCAATAGGAGAAGAAGGGGACTATATTGGCGCCGATATTTATTTTTCTGATTCAAAACCTAAACAAGACAACCTTATTGGCATTCCCCCGGCTTTGACCATGTACGCTTTCCAAACTACTCCCGAAACAACATTGGAATCGTTCAGCAAATCTCATATATATTTCTCTACAGAACAGCAAAAACCATTAACAATTAACGGTCTCGAAGCCATTGATTTAGTGGGAGCGGAATTTAATCATCCCCGCGTTATCATTAAAGGCGGGGATAAAATATTTGTGTTCATATATACTGGATTTATGATACCTGAAGGAAATGAAGAGATTTATAGATCTATTATCAATTCTTTTAGTCTTAAACAGTAGACAACCTTTTACAAATATAAGTACTTACTAAAAACAACCCCGCTTGGGGTTGTTTTTTTGATTCAGAATTACCGCATTCGCCCTACCATCTTCACGAAAGTGCTATAATATTATTATAGTAATCAACACTTTATTTTTTATACACTTAAATTCTTCAATGCTGTACCGAAAATTTAGGAATGAACGTTTTCCTAAACATCTTATCTCAGTCCCCTTTATCTGGCTTCCACTGCTTGCTTTTTTATTTTTAGACCTTCTTATTACCCTGTATCACACTATCTGTTTTCCCTTATACGGTCTGAAAAAGGTGAAACGGTCTAAATATATTCTTATACGCGACCGCGCTAAACTTGTTTACCTCACTCCGCTTGAGAAAATAGGCTGTATGTACTGCGGATATGCGAACGGCCTGCTGCTCTATGCCAAAGAAATCGCCGGCCTCACTGAAAAATATTGGTGCGGTATTATGCATGAAAGCAAACCCGGCTTTGAGCCGCACAAAGATCAAATAAA
This sequence comes from uncultured bacterium, assembly GCA_937868555.1. GTDB lineage: Bacteria > Patescibacteriota > Patescibacteriia > Patescibacteriales > Patescibacteriaceae > Patescibacterium. The sequence goes on from CALMNI010000176.1 coordinate 1,341, forward strand.
AAGAGGTTTTGCCGCTTTTAATGACCCTAAAGATTTTAAGAAAAAATATAACTAATAAAGGCGCATTACCAGCACTTACAAAAACCTCTAATCCTTATTTAACAAAGAAACTGACAATTATTCCAACCGCGATTGCAGAACCGCCAAGCAATACCATGCGAATAGTATTTCGGCGAATATTTGTCCGCGAGAGGCGGCTGCTGATTACGCCTAATACAGCAAGGGCAACAAGCGAACAGCCAATTGATAAAACTACTCCGGATTTTCCTGATAGGAAAAAATACGGAAATAAGGGGATAAGGCCAGCAATAATATAAGAACCGAGCATAATCAATGCAGCATCAATTGAAATGCGGCGCTGGCCACTATTTTCATCACGTGTTATTGCTTCGGATAAAAAACTGCCCATGCCCATAGAAAATGCTTCGACAAAGATAAGCACGATGCCGGTTAAAATAAGAGTAGTGCGAGGAACGCCAGCGATAGCAACCCCGGATAGCAAGCCGACGGTCGAAACGAGGCTGTCTTCCGCACCAAACACAAAATTTCTAATAAAAGTTTGGTCATCAGCAGAAACGGGAGCAAGGCCTTTGCTCATATGATTATGGTTAGTTTAAAAATACACTTATATAATAGCAGCCTATCTATTGTATCTACAAGTGGTTATTTCAGTAACCGTATAGCGTAAATATGCCAACGGGTGTACACTAGCATAATCCTATATAATTTAAATAATATTATGAAAAAGATTCTCTTACCTGCTATTCTTGCAATCATTCTAACTATGAGTGGCTGCTCCTTAACATCTAACAACGCCTCTAATAAGAGAGATAACACAAAACCCGCAACATCCATACAAGTAGAGGAAGTTAACACCACAGTTAACGGCCAAGCTGCAATCAATCTTAGCGGGAAAAATTTAGATAAAATCCCTTTCTCTACATTTGAAAAAACCGGTACTGAAACTCTTGATATATCAAATAACCGTTTAACCGGCGCCTTACCCGGCGAAATAAGATTTTTAAAGAATTTAAAAACTCTCAAAGCCAATAACAATTTTATGACGGGTGTCCCAGCAGAAATTGGGCAATTAAGTAATTTAGAAATATTAGATCTATCAAATAACCAGCTGACTGGATTGCCGGAAGAACTAGGTAACTTAAAAAATCTTAAAACCCTGAACCTAGCAGGTAATACCTACTCTGAACAAGATTTAAAATACATTCAAGAGCGCCTTCCTAATACTACTTTTATATTAAAGTAATATTATAATTTTCCGAATCTATATGACTCGCGAAGAATACATGGCCAAAACCAATATTAAAAGCATTGAAGAGGCGGAAAAACTGCTCAGTGGGTTTAGGACTATCCATCTTTGCGGAGCAATAATTGCCTTCTTATTAAGCCTGGATCTTTTTATGAACTTGCCCATAGAATACTTCTATATTCTTATGGGAATTTTTATTGCCCTTGGAGCTTACGCCTCATACTACTATTCAAAAGTAGGCCGAGCGCTCAACTATACCAGAATCATGAAGATGCCTAAATATTTTTATTTCAATGGCGCTGATCGAAGCGGGCGTGATTATTTTGCTTTAACTAAAGCATTGAAAATTATTACCGGAAAAATAAATCCGCCTTCCGAATCCGATGATAGGGCGCTCAATGGAACAATTAACGGACCAGAAACGGTTACTTTTGACAAAACATTTGCTAAAAATTTGCTATGGGCAACGCTTATAGCAATCGTCGTGTTTGTTATTATTGTAATAGCTATAGAGAAAAAGTTAATTTAATATGAAAATACTACTACGTGTTTTTCTTTGGGTTAGCATGCTCTATCACGCCCTGCCTGCTACCATGATGATATTTTTAGCTTGGGGTCCTCTCTATCTTGCAGTTACTGAAGGTCAGCCCTATAACTGGCCGGCATTGATTGGCAATGTGGTTTCATTGCTACTTGGTTTCATTATTACTCTGGTACTATACCGATCCATTGCCGCCAAAGAAAAAACTCTTTCGCCGAAGAAAACGATTATTATTGCTATCTTGCTGATTGCCTATGTAGGACTGAGCATTGCCTTTGCTCTTGTATGGGTAAGCATTATTGTCGCCATAGGACTTGGAATAATACTCATCTATTATCCGCGCCTTATAAAAAAATTCTAAGTATCCATTTATAGACTTTATGTTGTCAGCAAAAAATATTGATGCATACATCAAACAATTTCCCGCTCCAGTAAAAGAAAAACTAACTAACCTGAGAAAACTAATCCACTCCGAAGCGCCTAAAGCCGAAGAAGCGATTAAGTATGGCATGCCGACCTTTGTTTTGCATGGTAACCTTATTCATTTTGCCGCTTTTAAAAAACATATCGGCCTGTACCCCACGCCTTCAGCGATACAAGCTTTTGCAAAAGAGCTTATTCCATATACAACATCAAAGGGTGCCATTCAATTCCCTCTGGATAAACCGCTGCCGCTGTCGTTGATTAAAAAGATAGTCAAGTTTAGAGTGAAAGAAAATAAAAAGAATTAACATATTTTTTACGTTTAAACCATGCCTACTATATTCATTACCGGGATTTCCGGAACTGGAAAAACTACCATTGCCGCCGAGTTGCGCAAATTAGGATATGCGACGATTAGCCTTGATGAAGAGCCGGGGCTATGTCATTGGTACAATAAAAAAATCGGTGCGGTTGTTGATTATCAAGCAACGCTTAATGCTGATTTTATTAATGCACATGAATGGCGCTGTGATATTTCTAAATTAGAGGAATTACTGAAAAGCGGAAACCAAACTATGTTTGTTTTAGGCATGACTGAAAATCAAGAAGCGTTTCTTGATTTTTTTGATACAGTCCTACTCTTGCAATGCCCTGTAGAAACTTGCTTCAAGCGGATAATGGGAAGAAAAGATAATGATTTTGGCAAAGATCCTTCCGCTCAACAATACATACAAGAAACATATGAAGCTTTTGAAAAAAATATGTTGTCCCGCGGCGCGCTATCTATTAATGCCGAAGCAGATCTAAGCGACGTCATTCAATCAATTCTTATAAAAACTAAACTGCAAGAACGCTATGCCCTCGTCTACTGCCTTGAAAGTCCGGTGCTTGAAAAAGTACGATCTTTAGAAGAAAAGATTTTTGAAATAACCGGTTCCAGAATTTGCCTTGATGTGTGGATGCCCCATCTTACCATTGGCAGCGGCATAATTGTTACGCCGGAGAATAAGGAAGCAACTGATCGATTGTTCGCCGAACTGTCCGCCAAACAATCATCTTTTGAAGTTACATTAAAAGGCTTTGGTTATTGGGAAAGTTGGAAGGGAGCTAAAGCTAATCTTGTTTCGCCCTATGTTCTTTTTATCAAAGCAGAACTTAATGAGGCATTGCTGCAGTTGTTCAATACCGTTAGAGAAGCAACTATCAAAAACTATGCGACATATCTTTCGCCCATTGTTGAATATACTCCGCACGTTACGATTGCTTATTCTGATTTGAGCAAAGAAGGTTATGAAAAGGGAATTGAATATTTACAAAGCATAGACTTTAATGAAACCATTCGTATTTCCCATCTTGCCTTAGTCATTGAAACCGAAGGTAAAGCCACTGAATATAAGCGATTTAATTTTGGAAAACTGTAGTAATTGCTTTGTTAGAAAATTACAAACAAAAAACCCTATCCTTTTTTACAAAAGAATAGGGAGTTTTAAAATCTTATTAATTTTTTATTTATCTGTTTTTTTGCCATTTTTCAAATCTGGCAAAAAATTCATTGTATCCTACCTGCATCAAATTATAGTATTTCTCTTCTTCGGCTTTTTTCTCAGCCTCGTTGTACATTGGAGCTAACAAATATATCTTACCTTGATGCCAATGCCAACTAAAAAAGTTTGTTGGAATTTTTTTTTGAGTCGCTCTATAATCTTTATAAGACCAAGAACAAATATCTTCAAAGGAACCGTTTGGGGAAGGAAAACCTGTTGAATCATGACCGCTTACAATGACTGCGTGTCGTGTACCGAGTGAATCAACAAATGCGTATTGGTACTCATTTTGATCTTTTCTTGAAACATTTTTCCCTTTCTTGACTATAAAATCAATCATTAATTTTAATGTATCATCACAGAGGGGAATAAACTTCAGCTGATCTTCAGAAGATTCAGAAAATCGAAGCACACTATTAGAATTTTCTGTTGAATCTACGGTTTCGATAATAGGTTCGGTTTTTTTGATTAAAGTAGAAATTGCGGAATCATTATCTTTCGAACAGCCTGTTAAGAAAATAAGAGAAAATAGTACTACTACTGATGGAATGATTAGGTTTTTCATTTTTATATGTGGTTTTTTAATTGAAATTTTGTGGATTTTCTTAAATACCGCTTTTGATATTCAAAAAAATCCACAGAATTGCCAATAAATAGCCAAATAATGTCAAAGAACCAATATATAATTATATCACATTAATTGATAAATGTCAATATATCTAGCTTTTACCTCTATTTTTTGGCTAATATTAAAAAAGCCCAGGAATTCCTTCTGGGCTTTGTTTACTGTTTTTTACTTCATCCACCTATATTCATCATTAAATAAAATAGTTTCTTCTTCATAATTGTTAAGGTTAATGTGATCATACTCGCGTATGACTTGATAATCCATTTCAGGAATATCCACCTTTGAAGGAATACCGCAATAATGTTCATCGGTTTCATTTTCATTTCTTAGTAAAGAAATAAAATGCCGACCGCGTCTATCAACAGTTTCTTTCAAAAGAACATGGAAATAAGAAAAACCATTTTTCTTAGCTTCTAATAAAACATCAAGTATTGAGCTGACATTAAATTCATACTCATTGACGGGTGCATTAGAATGAGGAAAACCATCTTCAAAACGAGCAATCGCATAATCATTACGCATCTTCCCGTTTTCCAAAAATAATATGGGGACAGAGCTTGATCTCTCAGAAATTTTATTTAAATCTACTGTCCCTATCCATATTAATTCTTTTTGCTCATCTTTCTCCCTATCTTTGCTTCGAAGAAATTGATAATTTTCAAAACGCCAATCGCCCTTTTTGTTCTCACTGCTTTCAAGAGCATTAAAACCTATTACCGGATCTTTGCCGCAAACATCATTGTTTGTTTTTTCTTCACTGCCCCACAATGATAATGCTCCGGGGATTTCCTTTGATTTTTTTGCTAGTGCCATGTTAACCTCTTTTTATTTGTTGAAGTTTTAATTTATTGCCTCTATTTAAACATATAATAAGCAACGAAGCAATGGAGCCTATCTAGTTGACAAATTATTATTCTTATATAATAATACTAAATCAATCTTTTAAAACTTATTTCACAACATTAACCTATATTGATAATGACACAGAACGTTAACTCATCGGACTTTTTCAAAGAACTTAAGAAAACTGGCTTTGAAGAAGTATATAAAGAACCCTATCAAGAACTATCATCTGAACGCTTTTATTCCGCAGTAAAGCAAACTGAGAAAAATTGTTTTTACTTGTTTTTTCACAAAACCTTTGGAGTTCTCGCTGCGGTAAATACAACAAATAATGCCCGCTTAATAAAACAATGCCGATTATATTATAATTGGGTGCCCAAGAAAGAAGCTGACCTTGGAAAAATTATTGGCGAAGGGGAAATGATTGGAGATGTTTGGGTCGCTGCGCATAATGTTATTACCGATGTTAACGACATACTCAACAATTTAAAACGCAACGGAACGCTTCTCCCAAAATGGAAATACATACCAACCCTAATATTGTTACACACCCAGCAAATAAAGGAGCTGGTTAATTTAAAACCTAGGATTGGCGGAACTCCACAAAAGCGCATCCACACCATTAACAACAAAATTATTTCCGCCCTGCCACAAGGAGTTAAAAAATCAATTACTCCTAAAAAACTGAATTAATTGAATTCGTTAAT
>CALMNI010000177.1 GCA_937868555.1 uncultured bacterium
TCATATTATTAGGACTTGTTGCTTCGCTGGTGTTAGCAGCGGTGATATGGTATCAAATTTCCTTGGGTTTTCGCTCTCGTAATACTAAAGTCGAAGCGTTCTCCATAGTCGCGGGACAGAATACGGCTACGATTTTAAATAATCTCGAAGAAAAAAATATTATTTCTTCCGTGTTGGCGGCAAAGATATATTTGTACCGTCATAAGGGCATTAAAATCCAGGCGGGGGAATATAATATCGAACCAAACACGTCTACTCGCCAGCTCTTTGCAGACCTAGGGCTTGGAAAAACTGTTTCTCGTGAAATATCTTTGCTTTTTCGGGAAGGCTTAAGCCTTAAAGAGATGCAAGCCGAACTGAATAAGAATGGCTATTTAACTAACGGCGAGTTTTTTCGCCTTGGACAAACTAAAATTAAAGACTTGCCGGTTCGCTTAAAAATCTCTCCTTTCTTAAAAGAAGTGTCGGCAACTGCGACCTTGGAAGGATTTTTATTCCCCGATACCTACCGTGTGTATAAAGATTTTAGCGCTGAAGATTTAGCTGCTAAAATGCTTGATAATTTTGATCACAAGCTTACCCCGCAGATACGCCAGGATATTCGATCAAGCGGCCATTCTTTTGAGGATATTGTTATTATGGCGTCTATTTTGCAAAAAGAAGTGCGAACGGAAAAAGAAATGAAATTAGCCTCAGGGGTATTTTGGAATCGCTTGCGAGCGGGGCAGGCCTTGCAGTCCTGCGCAACACTGGCTTATATTTTAGGAGAAAACAAAGCGCAATATAGCTACGCTGATACGCAAATTGATTCGCCCTATAATACTTATCAACATCCTGGTTTGCCGCCGGGGCCGGTGTCTAACCCGGGTTTAATGGCTTTGAATGCGGCTATTCATCCCGAGAATTCTGATTATAATTACTTTTTAAGCCGTCCTGATACTGGTGAAACCATTTTTAGCCGGACTTTAGAAGAGCATAATGCTGCCAAAGCTAAATACTTAAAATAGTTCACCTCACCCATGCCCTCCCCATCTTTGATGGGGAGGGGAGCTAGATTAATGCTAACCCGAAAATATCGGGTTTTGTTGTATTTGACATTTGTACAAGGGGAGAGTATGCTTGGGACATAAAAAGCTAGATGAAAGGGAAATGGCACCCGGAAATGCAATAATTTCCCCTTTATCAAAACTTTTTATACAAAACATAACTACAAACGCCACAAACACAAAAAACCACAAACAGAAAACACAAAATAAAAAAAATCAATAAAAACGGGTGCCTAAGGCAGAATCTCTCTTTCGATGTTTGAAAGAAATTCTGCCTTAATTTTTTTATTGACATATTTTATTCTATTTGCTAGAATAATTTTGTCCTAGACAGCAGGCAAACACTAAGACCTGCCGAGACGATTTCTAAGCGTTTTGCTTATTTTCCGTTATATTCATTCAGGGAGACAATAATTCTTGGGGAAAATAGTTATTTTACAACACACCAATCAAAGATTCATCCAATCATCCGGAAAATTATGAAACACTTGATGCAGCGTTCAACCAAATTCCTTGTTCTATTG
>CALMNI010000178.1 GCA_937868555.1 uncultured bacterium
ATCAGTTTATTGACCACGCTCGGTCCTCGGTTAGTTATAACGGCGGGTGCTTTTGTTAGCGTACCGGTAGTTTGGGCTGCCTGGGCCTTACGCATTAAGGTTATTGTTCATCAAGAAGATATCCGCCCGGGGCTGGCTAACCGTTTAATGGCTCCCTGTGCTGATGTTGTTACAGTAACCTTTGAAGAAAGTTTGAAAGACTATGGAAATAAAGCGCGCTGGACGGGTAATCCCGTACGCCAAGAATTTAGAAATGCTGCTCAGCACGAGCCTCAACCGTATGATGTGCCGAGAGTTTTAATTTTAGGCGGAGGAACCGGCGCTACGGGAATAAATAATCTTGTTGCCGAAAGTCTTGAAGAGCTCATAAAATTCTGCAGCATAACCCATATCTGCGGACAACGCGAGGGTGCGCTGATTGTCTCTAAGGAACGCTATACATTGCGGGCATTTTTAAATGCCGCCGATATGGCCCAAGAAATGAAAGCAGCTGATCTTGTCATTACTCGCGCCGGATTGGCGACCTTGACGGAATTATCTTACCTAGCCAAACCGGCAATTATTATTCCTATGCCGAATTCTCATCAAGAAGATAATGCAGCTTATTTTGAAAAAAAAGGAGCCGCGCTTGTGTTGCAACAGTCGCTACTGAGCTCTTCTATGTTTATTGATTCTATTAAGAATATGTTAACTAATGCGGGAGCAAGGCAGCTATTATCAAGTCGTATTAAAGCAATAATGAAGAGTGACGCCCAGGATGCTATGATGAAAATTATAAATGAGTTTATTGGTTAAGTATGGATTTATCAAAGATCAAGAAAATTTACATGATAGGTATAAAGGGAGTGGGCATGACTATGCTGGCTGAGTTTTTGGCGCATCATGGCTACCAAGTTTCCGGTAGCGACACGGACGAAAAATTTATGACTGATAAAGTGCTGGCAAAATCAGGCATTGAAGTTTTCGAAGGTTTTTCGTCCGAACACGTGCGTAATGATGTTGATGTAATTATTCGCTCAATTGCTTGGAATGCCTCTAATAATGAGGAGGTCGCAGCGGCTGAGAAAAATAATGTTCCACTCATTACGTACGGAGAAGCCTTAAGTGAAGTGTTTAATACTCATTACGGGATTGCAGTCTGCGGTTCACACGGTAAAACAACGACGAGCGCCTGGCTGGGATATGTAATGGACAGAGCGGGCTTGAAGCCGAATGTTATGTCCGGAGCAGCAGTTCCGCAATTTGGCGGAGCGGGGATAAGCGGAGATTCAAACTTGCTTGTCGTTGAAGCCGATGAATACCAAAACAAGTTGCAGTATTTGAATCCGAAAATGATTCTTCTTAATAACATTGAATACGATCATCCAGATTTTTTTCCGTCAATGAAAGAGTATACTCAAGTGTTTATTGATTTTATTTCTCGTTTGCCAAAATCCGGAACGCTAATTGCTAATTATGACGACGCAGTATTACGAGATATTGCAAAAAGGTACGGTTTGGGAAAGACGATCAGCTATGGAATGACCGAGGAGGCTGATTACCAGGCAAGCGATGTTAGATATCAAAACGGAAAGCAGTTTTTCAAAGTTTCAATCAAGCGGGATGAGAAGGCGGCTGTTGAAGAGGGAGAAACTTTTGATTTGGGGACTTTTTCTATCTCGCTATCAGGAAAACATAATATATATAATGCCTTGGCTGTAATTGCGGCTAGCCTTGAGTTAGGAGTGGAATTATTGCCCTTGCGCCAGCATCTTGCCGAATTTGGCGGAACGGAACGACGTATGCAACTTCTCGGTTCTTTTAAGGGAGCTGATATTATTGATGACTACGCCCATCATCCAACTGAAATAAAAGCCACGCTTGAAGCAATGAAACAGCAGTACGGCGATAAAAAAATTCGCGTTGTTTTCCATCCGCATACCTTTACCCGCACGAAGTCGCTTCTCAAAGAATTTGGACAAAGCTTTGCGCAAGCCGATGAAGTAATAGTTTTGGATATTTACGGTTCAGCGCGCGAAGAGCAGGGCGGAATCAGCGGGCAAGAAGTCGCGGAAGAAATTATACAGGCGGGGCAAAAAAATACCAGGTATATCCCGACTTTGGAAGCAGTTGAAAATTATCTTAGAGAAACAGCCAATGCCGGCCAAGTTATTTTATTAGTAGGAGCCGGTGATGTTTTTAGAATAGGAGAAAGATTAATTTTATAATTTTTAATTTTATAATTTTTAAGCAAGGATTATTAACAACTTTAAAATTAAAAATTAATAATTAAAAATTTTAAT
>CALMNI010000179.1 GCA_937868555.1 uncultured bacterium
ATTTACAAAAATAAGTAAACAATTTTTAATATAAGATCTTGGTTGTATTCTGCCAAGATCTTTTTATTTTGTAATAAATAAAGTCCATTGCTGTATATACCATTAAGCGCTTGTCGTGCTATCTGAGCTTGCAAAAAAAGCCCATTTTTTCTATACTATTGAAGCAATTAATGTTTATTACATCTATATGGAAGAAACTACTCAATCAAAAGCCGGAGGAAAATTTTGGCTTTGGCTTATTCTCATTTTTATTCCAGTCGGCATAATCGCTTTTGCCGTAACGCAAAAACAGTCGCAATTTTTTAGCCAGCAATCTAATACTACTGGAGCAATAGCAGGAAAAAATTCTACGCCGCTTCCGGTTGGATATAAGGACGGAAGTTTTACGGCCGTAGGGTCATACATGTCTCCGGGAGGTAATGAGTTGCTTGGCGTTACGCTGACGCTTAGCAATGGAATTATCACCGATAGCACTGTAGATCTTAAAGCGGATAGACCAATCTCTTTGCGCTATCAGCAAATGTTTGCTGATAATTATAAAGCAGAAGTAATAGGAAAAAAGATTGATCAGCTCAATATTAATAAGATTTCCGGCTCATCATTAACGCCGCAGGGTTTTAATGATGCTCTTCTTAAAATAAAAGCGGAAGCCAAAGCTTAACTTATATGGGCAATACGCCCGCATCTATTACCTTCGAGGCCATCGGGACTTTGTGGCGCATTGATATCCCCGATGGTCTTTTAGCGTCTCAGAGAGAAAAAATTGAAAACACAATAAAAGAACGCATTGAAATTTTTGATAAACATTATTCTCGTTTCCGCGGTGATTCTTTGGTAACGGCGATATCACAGGCATCTGGTAATTATGAATTACCCGAGGACGCTATAAAACTTTTTGAGCTATACGAAAAAGCATATGATGTGACCAAGGGAGCTGTTACCCCGCTCATAGGTCAAGTATTATCGGATGCCGGGTATGATGCCAATTACTCATTGCATCCCGGTATTTTGCATACGCCTCCGGCTTGGAAAGATGTGATGTCGCGTGAAGGGCGCATATTGCAGGTAACAACTCCATCGTTGCTTGATTTTGGAGCCGCTGGCAAGGGCTACCTCATTGATATTGTGGCTGCTATACTTACAGATGAGGGAATTACTGCATTTTGCGTTGATGCCGGCGGAGATATATCGTATCATTCAGCCGCACAGAACTCTCTCAGAGTAGCACTCGAGAACCCCGATGATGCTACGGAAGCGATTGGAACGGTTACAATTCTTAACCAAAGCATCTGCGGATCGGCTGGCAATAGACGGCAATGGGCAAATTTCCACCATATTATAGATCCCTTTTCTTTGTCTTCCCCGCGGCATTTAAAAGCCGTTTGGACAATCGCTGGTACGGCTTCTATAGCTGATATGATGACAACTTGTTTATTTTTCAAGGCTCCGGAGTACATGCTGCAGTATTTTGATTTTGATTATCTGCTTATGAAAGCAGATAATAGCATTGAACATTCAGCAGCTTTTCAGGCTGACTTATTTATACAGTAATATGACAATTCCCTTAGTAGATAAATTTCTTAATACGATAACAATGTACCGGTTGGTGCTTTATGGTTTGGGAGCACTCGCAATCATATCAATAGTTTTAGCATTGTTTGGCATACTCCCATTTTCACCGTGGGCAATGCTAGTATCACTTATTATTTTATTAGCCTTTTGTTTTGGTACTAATGTTTTGTTATCGCAATTAAGCGGCCAGCCTTTAAATATAGAATCGGCCGATATAACGGCACTGATTTTGTTTTTTATCTTAGTACCGCCCACTTCCGGAATGGATATGGCCTTGGTTGCGGGCACAGCTTTTTTGGCCATGATTTCTAAGCATGTTTTTGCCTTGCAGCGCAAACATATTTTTAATCCGGCGGCTATTGCCCTTGTTATTATGGGGGTTTTTGGATCAGGCTTGGGGATTTGGTGGGTGGCGACGCCCTATCTTCTACCCTTAGTTTTAATATTAGCTTTTTTTGTTGTCCGTAAGATTCGCCGTTTTCCATTATTCTTTTCATTTCTTTTCGCTGCATGTGCGATGTTGCTGATTACTGGCTTGCAAAGCGGTGCAAGTATAATCGAAATTTTAAGCCAATCTTTTGTTTCTTACCCTTTGTTATTTTTAGGCGGAATAATGCTGACTGAGCCTTTGACTACGCCGCCGACAAAAAAATTGCAGACCGTGTACGGAGCAGTTGTCGGCGTACTGTTTGGGTTGCAATTTCATCTCGGCCCATTCTACTCGACGCCGGAATTAGCGATAGTTTTAGGAAACATTTTTTCTTATATTGTCAGTCCTAAGGAAAAATTAAAACTGGCGCTAGCTTCCAGTCGTCGTTTGTCAGCAGATATATATGAATTTGTTTTTTCTAGTCCCAACAAATTATTATTTAAGGCCGGACAATACCTTGAATGGACTCTGCCGCGCTTCTTTTTTGATGACCGAGGCAATAGGCGTTATTTTACCATCGCCTCTTCCCCAACTGAGCATGAAATAAGAATTGGAGTCAGGGTAAGCAACAAACCAAGCCGCTTTAAAAAGGCATTACTAGAGATGAAAGCCGGTGAAACGATATGGGCGAGCCAGCTAGCCGGAGATTTTGTCTTGCCAAATGATGTACATAAAAAATTAGTTTTCATTGCCGGCGGAATTGGCATCACGCCTTTTCGCAGCATGCTTAAATATATAATTGATGTAAAAGAACAAAGAGATATTGTTTTGTTATATGCCTGCATTACTAAAGAATATTTTGTCTATCAAGATATTTTTAATGAAGCTGCCGCGGCTAGCGGTGTAAAAACAGTTTTTCTACCTACTGATACCGATGGCTATTTAACACCCGAAAGGCTGGCGGCGGAAGTGCCGGATTTTAAAGAACGTATATTTTATCTTTCTGGGCCCATTAGCATGGTCAATGCCTACCAGCGGCTATTGTTAAGTTTACATGTTGCTCGTTCGCAGATAATGAAAGATTATTTCCCGGGTTTTTAGCACCGAATATGCCTATTAACAGTGAAGAAGTAAAACAAGCAGTTTTTAGCAATAAGCCTGTTTTAAAGAAAACGATTCAAGATAACGAAGGAAAAACGTTAGCGGCTTATTTTGAACATATGTTTGTTGAGAGCTCCTTTGATTATGAACGGCGCAAAGATTTAATAGGGGTTGTAGCGAATACGTGCTCTGAATTGCTTGGGATAGAAACGGCTGAGGCGCTTACTGCTTCTCTAGAGAATAACTATTTTGCTTCAACAGCGGATCATCATGGATTTATAGGGCACCCGTTTTTTTTTAATGCTGATATGTGCCAATCGTTGGCAGCGATGCAGCGCAACCAACAAGCGGTTTTAATTTTAAGCTGCGGCAGTATTGCGATGAATAATTCCTCTTTTCCTCGAGGATTATTGGTGCATGATGAAAAACTTGAGGAACGGCGTTTACATTTTTTCAGTACTAAATATAGACATGTTCCCGTGCATGCTATGTCCGCATATACGAAAGAGCAAGAATCCCGTATTCTCAAAGAGTTGAATAGCATTGATCTTGCTGCTGCAAAAAAAGATTTATTAAAAAGAGTAATCAGTGAGGTTTGTTTTTCTACAGCTGTAATGGAAGAAACATCATTTTCTCATCAAGCAACTATTGTAAATAATGCTTTGTGGAAATTAATTCCCGGACAAGAGAAGGTTGAGTTTATACAGCTCGAACAAGAGGAAATAACAAGGCGTTTATTATTGCAATTTCATTTTGAAACCGAAACACTGCTGTGGCGATTGTTATTCAACCCTAATTTTCGAAAAGCTTTCGCTCGTCATTTTGATGGCATTACGGGAGCCTTTAATACCAAATCTAAGCGGGGATCATATATGTTTTGGGCATTACGAGAGGGGAAACGCATTGCTTTGGAATATGATGGCAAACATTTAGTTTCAACTGACGGATTGCTTATTATTCCCTTTGAGGCGGAAGTAATTGAACGGGAATTAAAAGCGAAAAGATTAATACCGACAATGGCTTTATCTTTTATTGTGTTAAGCTTTTATTACGGGCTTCGGTGCGGCGGCGGGTTTAGCCAAATTAATTATTTGGGAGAAATCAAAAGAGCGTACATGGGCTTGCTTGCGGAAATGGAAGAACTTGACGAGAATAAAAGAGTTGAACCTATAGATACAGAATTTTTCTGCGGCGAATTTGTCATGATGGAACATAAAAATAAAAAAGCAGCCTTTGCTTTAGACATGCTATTGTCTGATCGTACTATAATAGAGAAAGTTATTAGTACAGCCTTTCATACTAAATCCTTAGGTGCCTCCGTTGAGGCGATGATGCCAGAGTTTTATAAAATTATTACGGGAACCTATCCTTCGTATGTCTAAATGCCCTTATTGCGGAAATAATCCAACACCTCATTTGTTATCATGGATTAATGAATCAATGACTGTTTTAATGACGCCTTTAAATAGGGCAATTTTTGGCAACTTAATTGGTAAGCAGTCTTTTAGATCTTTAGAATTTATTTTTTCTCCCCTGGTTCGTTTTTGCGAATATATTGGCTGGGTGACGTATGGGCAGGAAATTACTCCTAAAACCAGTTCGCGCGCTAAAGTGTTATGGCAAGAAGCTAAGCGTCGGGGAATTAATATGGAAAGTGTTTTATTATTCGGACGTGATAATGATTCCTACAGGGTTTGTATCAAGGGGAAATATATTTATTTTTCGGGGTTGCCTCGGCCAGAATATATGGAAAAAACGGCTGAATGGTGGATGGACGACAAAGCTTTGGTAAAAAAGAGATTAAGCGCTTTCTCAGTTCCGGTTTCAAAAGGAGGAAGTTTTTCTCATTATATACCGTTACGAAAAGCTTTTAGGAAGTTGGAAAAACCAGTAATTATAAAACCTCGATTAGGATCGCGCGGACGCCATACCACGACTTTTATTTATACTGAGGAGCAATTGAAGAAGGCTTTTAAAATTGCAAAGCAGCTTTGTCACTGGGTTGTTGTGGAAGAGCATTTAGTAGGCAGTGTCTATCGAGGAACAGTTATTGATGGAACCTTAGTAGGCGTTTTGCGCGGCGATCCGCCCCGTATCACGGGCGATGGTAAACACACTGTCCGTCAATTGATTGAATTAAAAAATAGCAGCAGGCATGAGCGAGTGAGCGAGGTTTTGTTTTCCAAAGAACTAGAAGCTTTCTTGCAGCGAAATACTATGTCGCTCGATGATGTTCTGCCCCACGGGAAAAGAATTGATATTTCTGAAAAAATTGGCGTGTCGTATGGCGGTTTTCGAGGCGAAGAAAGCCATATTATTCACCCTGAAACAAAGCGTTTGCTTGAACTTGGTGCCGCGGCCATCGGCGATCCCATTCTTGGTTTTGATTTTATTATAGAAGATATCACCAAATCACCCTCAGAGCAGAAGTGGGGTATTATAGAATGCAATGGAGTCCCTTTTATTGATTTACATCATGATCCCATTGAGGGACCGGAAATAAATGTTGCCAAGCATATATGGGATTTTGTTGAAAAACATCCTTATTACTATTAGAAAGTAAAAATTAAAAAAACTCTCCCGTAGGAGAGTTTTTTTAAAAGCAACCTTAAGCCATTTTGTTGGCTGGCTTGTCGCAGTTCTTGCAATTTGCTTTGTGCTGAGCGATTTCGATAATCGCTGAAAGACCGACCAAGATGTATACAAGGCGGGACAACCAGCTGTCCATACCGCCAAGCAAGTGGCCGACTTCCCACTGGGAAGGCAAGAAAACGACAAGGAGCTAGTTCAAGCCGCCGAAAAAAAAAAAAAAAAAGGTCACTGAATGAAGATTTTTCA
>CALMNI010000180.1 GCA_937868555.1 uncultured bacterium
CATAGCTCATTATTACAAAGGCCTCAGATGGTATGCTAAATGCAAAGTCCGAAGCAGTAAACGTGTAACTTTGGATGGGAATGCCGCTTTTAGCGTCGTAAATTCCTATATTACCAATGGGCAATTCAGTCATGTGTTTGCTCCACTGTATGCGCATGTGCATTTCCCTGCTGCATCTTATAATATAGTTTTTAACTAAATTCACGTACTGCGCGTCTTTTTTATTTACTGTTAGTAAATATTCCCAATCATTATCCAATGAATCATCGAGGGCCACGATTTTTGCCCATTCATCACTAAGATTCAAGGAATCAGCTTTCCAATTGGTGAATATACGACAACCGTGCTGAAAATTAATAATTAGCTGATAATCTCCGCTTTGTATGTGCAACGCTGATTCTTCGTTAGAATGTAATGTAGGCGTAGTAATACCTTCTACAAACACTAACACCGGATTATTTGTGCGGTGAATGTCGACGGTTGTGAATAGGTACTGGGCTTGAGATGAGCTGCCTATTAGAAACAACAAGATACTACAGATTAATTTATTCAATGTATTCTCCGTTATTAAGTTAAAGTACTAAACCCGTATTATCATTTTCGTCGCTTTCTGTCAATTTGGGTAAAAAAATACCTGCTTAGAAACCACTCTAAACAGGTTGGCAAAGCTACCGCTAAATAGTTGCCTGTGTTGTTTTTTCGCTTGCTCAAGGCGAGGGGTGAAAATTATTATTATTTTCTATTTTTTAATTTAGTATTTTCGTATGTAGCACGTCTTTATTTATTATATCTAACACGATGCCGGCTCCATTTGACCTTACAGAAAAATGGTCTTTATCAAGAAAATCAATCGTCTTTTTAAGGTCTCCTGTTTCGGTATTATACATTTTTGCAGTCCCGGTAATTTTTGCATAACTCCATGGCATGCTCATCGGATATAATATGTTGTAACTAAGAGCAATTTCTTTTTTGTATGCTTCAAAACCTTCAACCCATTCTGCATTTGAAAGTACGTTATTAGCTTTAACACATACCATTGTTTGCTGCTGCGGCAAGTGAATAAAAAACGTGGGTTCAAAATTATCAAAATTAATTTTCTTGAAAATTGAAGCGTAGCGTTCTTTATCCCGCAGTGTTCCTTTTAAGAAATCTGAGCTTGGGTATTCTTCAAATCCTTTTGTCTCAAATACAACTCTTTGAGCATTCTCCTGCTGATCTGTTTCTGGAAAGTTATCTGCTAACGCATCAATGGCTTCTTTTGGTAGAAGTGATTCATTGATTCGTAATGAAACCTGAAATTGATCTTCGCCTCCTTTAATATCTCTCATACAATAAAAAAGAGTCAAAGAGCCGAAGGGAATAATAATATTAGAGGTGGAAACTACTTTATCTGTTATGTTATGTCCTGCAACATATTCTAATTTTATAATCTTAATTTCACCCTGTACCTCTTCTTTTTTACTTGTCATGAAAAGTCTGTGTTTAATTGCAGCTAAGGTGTCACTGAAACGTTGCTCCTGGCTATTTTTAAAACTATCCAGGTAAGCAACTCTGTAATTCCAATCTGCAATTAAGTTTGAATTTCCACTAAAGTTAATTTGCATTGAAGACCAGCCATTTCTAAACTTTAGTGAAAGTTGAGAAGTGTTACTGGAAGGGAAAAAAGGCTTAAGAATCATACTTCCTGAAATCCAGCGCGTATCATTATCTTTTATTGAAATCTCCGTGGAAACTAAATATGAGCCCTTAAATAGTTGTAAGCGAGGGTCATCTGCTTTAATTCTTTCCGCCGTGCCTTTAAATGAATTGCGGAATTCTTCATAATTTTGAGCGAAGATTGCATTCCCAGTAAGGAATACGAGCAGTAGTGCTATAAGAGAGTATTTTCTCATGAGTTTTGCCTCCATTTTAGAAGGACTTGGGTTATTTGTTTGTAAATACGTCAAAACAGTTCATTGCGTGGACTGTTTGGATGTACTTACAAAGCTTTTATCAATGTTCTGATGACTATCATTATAGCACACTTAGTTAAAAAAGTCAATAATAAGAAAAACCCCGGGAGGGGGCTTTAATTAGGCTAAAATTGGTTAAAATTAGCTCTCAAATTCTTCTAATAGCTGCTTTTGCTTACGAGTTAAATCAGTAGGAGTCTTGACAATAACAGTCACTAAATGGTCTCCCCTGCCCTTACTGCGCAGTCCCGGAACACCTTTAGCATGCAAGCTGAATACTTTGCCTGATTGCGTACCGGCCGGAATTTTAAGACTGACCGGACCATCTACTGTTTCAATGTCAATTTTGGTTCCTAAGGCCGCTTGCGGAAAGGAAATTTCGCTTTGCGAATGAATGGTCGTACCATCGCGCTGAAAACGACGATCAGGAATAACAATAATATGTAGGTACAAGTCGCCGGCAGGAGCGTTCTTGGCGCCGGCTTCTCCTTGACCCGTTAAACGAATAGTTTCGCCATTATCTATTCCGGCCGGTATCTTTACCGTTAGCTCAGAATTATCTTTGGTAATGCCGCTGCCATGACACTGCGAGCAAGGCGTAACAATTTTTTTGCCTTCACCATGGCAGGTAGGGCAAATTCCCTGTACTTGCATTTGGCCAAAAATAGTCCGCTGAACTTGAGTAACATGTCCGCTGCCATGGCAGGTTGGGCAGTTTTCTATTTTCGATCCTGGCTCGGCTCCGCTGCCTTGGCATTTTGCACAAGAAACATTCTTAGAAAGTCGAATAGTTTTTTCAGAACCAAAAACCGCTTCTTTAAATTCTATTTCCAATCGTACTTCAATATCCGATCCTCGTTGCTGTTGTTTAGCTCGACGGCCTTGCCGTCCGCCTCCAAAACCAAAAATATCGCCAAAACCGCCGAAAATATCGCCAAGGTCATCCATGTTGATATTAAATCCTTCAGCGCCATTAAAGCCTCCCCACTGCTGCTGTCCGCCGGCACCGGCCTGTCCATTCTCAAAGCCAGATCCGAAGCGATCATAGCGCGCGCGGCGTTCTTTATTTCCCAGAACTTGATAGGCTTCGTTTATTTCTTTAAACTTTGCCTCATCACCGCCGGATTTATCCGGATGGTGCTTATGCGCTTCTTTGCGGAAGGCTTTTTTTATTTCTTCTTCAGTTGCGTTTTTTGAAACGCCAAGAAGGGAGTAGTAATCTTTGGCCATGGTATTTATCCCTTAAAACCAATTTCTTTTTCATTAGCCTCTGCTTGTTTAACTGGTCCGAACTTTTCTTCGTATTTCTTTAAGTTTTCGCTCATGGCCATGATTATGCGTTTAAAGTGGCCAGGAGTAGTTATTATTTTGGAAACAATTTTGCCTGAGTTACCGGCAATATTTCCAAACATAAGTTGAAATTCTTCTTCATTGTGATTTAACCAGGCAATGTTGGCGTACTCACCGCCCTGGATTGGATCATTAATTTGTATCTCGCCTGGTTTTGGATCGGACATATTCTTGTCATTCCACGGATCGCCGTAGGCGATACCGGGGAATCTTAGTATTAGTTAGTGATTTGAGATTGCTCCCAGATCCCCCGGTCAAGCCGGGGGATGACAATGGTGTCTATTTTTTTTCTTCAAACTCCCCTTCTACTGGCCCTTCAGTCTTTGGGGTTTCTTCAGCATTAGGTTGCGCCCCACCTGCTTGTGCTGCTGGATCGCCTGGTTGAGCCGAGGAAGCTGCCTGATACATGGCTGCGCCAATACGCTGAGCAACGGTATTCAGCTCTTCCATGGCTTTTTTCATGTCATCATATTTATCAGTATCCTTCATCTCTTTCAAGGTTTTTAATTTAGCCTCAAGCTCAGTTTTATCTTCAGCCTTCATTTTATCTCCCGATTCGCTTAAGAGCTTATCGGTTTGGAAAACAACGGCGTCGGCTTGATTCTTTATTTCAACTTGCTCTTTCTTTTTCTTATCTTCTTCAGCATGCAATTCAGCTTCCTGTTTCATCTTTTCAATTTCTTCTTTGGAAAGGCCAGAAGAAGCGGTAATAGTAATATGCTGGGCTTTGCCGGAAGCTTTGTCAGTCGCTTTTACATTTAAAATGCCGTTGGCGTCAATGTCAAAGGAAACTTCAACTTGGGGAACGCCGCGCGGTGCTGGCGGAATACCATCAAGAATAAAGCGCCCTAAGCTCTTGTTATCAGAAGCCATTGGTCTATCGCCTTGAACAACGTGAATTTCCACACTCGTTTGACTATCTGCAGCCGTTGAAAAGATTTGCGATTTTGAAGTCGGAATAGTAGTATTGCGTTCAATTAAGGGAGTCGCTACTCCGCCCAAGGTCTCAATGCCCAAGGATAAGGGGGTAACGTCCAGCAATAAAACGTCGCGGACATCGCCCTGAAGAATTCCGGCTTGGACTGCAGCACCTAAAGCAACCACTTCGTCAGGGTTAACAGTTAAGTTTGGCTCGCGGCCGAAAAACTCTTTGACCTTTGATTGCACTAGAGGCATGCGGGTCATACCGCCGACCATGATCACCTCTTGAATATCACTAATATTCATGCCGGCATCAGACAAAGCTTTTTTGCAGGGTTCAATAGTCTTTTCTACCAAATCGGCAACCAAAGCTTCGAGCTGGGCGCGGCTTATTTTCATTACTAAGTGCTTAGGACCAGATGCATCAGTGGTTATAAATGGTTGGTTAATTTCCGTTTCGTTGGTTGTTGATAATTCAATTTTAGCTTTTTCGGCAGCTTCTTTGATACGCTGTAAAGCTAAAGTGTCGTTTGAAAGATCAATGGCCTGATCTTTTTTAAACTCATCGATAATCCAGCGTATAAGGCGCTGGTCAAAATCTTCTCCGCCTAAATGAGTATCACCATTAGTAGCCTTTACTTCAACGGTATCTTCGGAAATCTCCAGAACAGAAACGTCAAAAGTTCCCCCGCCTAAATCGTAGACAGCAATCTTTTGGCCCTTCTTTTTATCAAACCCATATGCCAAAGCGGCCGCGGTCGGTTCGTTAATAATGCGTTTTACATCTAGGCCAGCAATTTTGCCGGCATCTTTAGTTGCTTGGCGTTGAGAGTCATCAAAATATGCAGGAACGGTAATAATAGCTTCAGTGATTTTTTCGCCAAGCTTTGCTTCGGCATCAGCTTTTAATTTCGACAAAATCATAGCCGAAACTTCTTGAGGAGTGAACTCCTTATCTTGCATTTTAACTTTTACTCCTTCGCCGGCCTGCACGATTTTGTAAGGCATGTTCTTCAAGTCGCGCTGAACTTCCTCATCTTCAAAACGGCGTCCTATAAGGCGCTTAACGGCATAGACAGTATTTTCCGGATTGGTAACAGCTTGGCGCTTAGCAGTTAAACCGACAAGTCGTTCGCCGTTTTTGGAAATGGCGACAATGGACGGGGTTGTGCGGTTGCCTTCAATATTTTCGATAATTTTCGGTTGACCCCCCTCCATGATGGCCATGGCGCTATTGGTTGTTCCTAAGTCAATTCCTAGTATTTTAGACATATTATTTGGATTCAATTTTAATTTTATTAGGTTTGGCTTCTGGTGCCTTGGGGATCATTATTTTTAAAACTCCCGCTTCATTAATAGCTCGAGCTTGATCTCCCATAACATGAGCCGGTAAAGGAATGGAGCGGTAAAAACTGCCGCGGCGAATCTCTTTCCGATAGTAATTTTTTTCTTCAACTTCATGCTTCTTTTCACCTTCGCCTTTAATGGAAAGAACATCGTTTTCAATGGAGATATCGACTTTTTCAGGATCTATGCCCGCGAGCTGGGTTTCAACAATAACGTTATCCTTATCCTCGTACATATCTATTGCCGGCATAAAATCATCGGAACCGCGCAAGGTTGGCATTAAGCTGCCAAAGGCTTTATCCATATCTTCAGAATCGAAGAAGGGGGTCCATTTTATAAGTGACATATGTTTGGGGCTGGCGCCCGACGAAGGCCGGGATCCAGACATTATAATTTATAAACGGCAACGCGTGCCGGGGTAATTACTTTATCATGAAGCATGTATCCTCCCTTAAGCTCTTCGGCAACCATCTCATCTTGTGCTTCATTCGAAGTAGGGCGATTTTCAACTGCTTCCATGGTTATGGGATCAAAAGGCTGGCCGTCAGTAATAATTTCTTTAACACCAGCGTCTTCAAGAGCTTTTTTAAATTGCTGAATGACATGCTGAATGCCTACGAGCCATTGTTCGTTGCCTTCGCCGCCCGAATGCTTAAGCGAAAGCTTGAAGTTATCATACACAGGCAGTAGTTCAAGAATAAGCGCTTCGTTGGCATACAAAATAGAATCACGACGATCCTTGGCACTTTGCTTTAACAGGTTTTGGTAATCCGCTAAAGCTAATTTATATTTATGGTCAAGCTCAGCTAAGCGAGCGTCGTTTTCAGCTCCATCGCCGGTCTGATTTACTGAGTCCTGGATTTCTTCATTTTCCATAGAGAAAAAATTAATTATTGTTTCAATTAGCGGTCAATTTGTTAATTAAATAACTGACTCGAGCTAAATTCTTTTCATAATCCATGCGTACTGGACCAATAAGGCCAATTAATCCGGTATGTTCATGTCCTTTGTAACGACTTAAAATTGAACCGGAAAAGGAGCCAAAAGGGCTTTGCTGGCCAATAAGAATACGGGGCTTAAAATCAACAGTTTCAAAAATATCGCTGACTATTTCATCAACCCTATCAATAATTGCGGAAATATCGTAAACCAAAGCCGGTTGATTAAATTCCGGCTGCTGTAAAAGGTTGGACAGACCGGTATAGTAAACATGATTTCGATGAAAGGCCCAAATTACGGCTAAGTTAGAAACATGAGCCAGTTTTTTGGCGATGTGCTTAGAACTTTGCTCATCATCAGTCTCTTCGCTGAAAAGCGCTTCTTCTTTTTTAGATAATGGCTTTTGTTCTAATTCAGAAACATATAAATTATACGCTTGTTCTGTTGGAACACGCCCGGCAGAGGTGTATGGCTGGGCAATCCAGCCCGCAGCCTCCAGTTCAGCCATCTCATTACGAACAGTGGCAGGACTGATATCCAAAGCATATTTTTCAACCACAGCGCTGGAAGCTACTGGTTGGCCGCTGCCAATATGCTCTTGAATAATTATATTTAATATTAGCCTTTTTCTTTCATCCATACGTTTATACATCTATTTTAGCAAAATTAGCAGTCACGTGTCAAGAGTGCTAAATATACTTTTTATGCCAAAAATTTACCCCGCCTTCTTTAGTAGAAAACGGGGCAAAATATTAGCGAAAATATTTAAAAATATCGTCTGATTGTTCAATCATCTCTTTAGAATTTCTTAAAATGTAAACCTCAGCTGGATTAGTTGGTAAAAATCTTACTATTCTTAAATACGATTTAGTTTTAAGATACATATTCGCATCTTCTTCAATTACTCCCTGTTCTTTATTTTTAGCATGTATTACAGTTCCTTCGCCGGTATATATGAGGGCATGGCCAATTCCTTTTTTGCTATTATTATAATACCTACTTATGGGGCCGCTTTTATAAATAACATCAAGTGGTTCCAAATATTGTATTTCATTGGGAACAAGGACGGCGTTTGGAGAGTGCGCCTGTTGATAACTCTTTTTGGGCAGCTTAATGCCGAGATAGTAACCATATATATAGCGCACTAAGGTTGAACAGCTAAAAACATATGGGGCTTCTGCGGGAACGGCTGACAGCTTGTACTGTGCGCCTAGCAAATTACGCAATTCTTCAATGACGTACTCAACTTTTAGATGCGCACAATTAAAGTTTTTATTGTTAAGTATTTTTATTAATTTATGAGTTTTTGTGTGTAAAATCTTAGCATACTCGCCAAGGTCTACGGCACAGCCTCCAAACTCAGAGGTGGTATATACTTTTTTAAAGTAATCCATTATTCTCCTTTTCTTTTCCCCTACCTTACTAAAATAAGAGAACTTGGTCAATAGAAAAAGATTAATGAGCAGCTTTGACTGGTGAGCTTGGCAGTGGATTATTTCTTGTAAAATACCACTGCAAAAATTCACGAGCAATGGGCGTCGCGGCGCTACTCCCCTCTTTACCTTCTTCAACTAAAATAGTTATAACAATTTCTGGATTTTCATAAGGAGCAAAGCCAGTGAACCAGGCATGAGGATCTTTTTTTGATGACCATTGAGCCGTGCCCGTTTTACCAGCAGAACTTACAGGCAAAGAAGTTAGACTTCGCGCACTGCCCGTTAAAGCCGTCTCTCTCATTCCTTCCCGTACAACCTCAGTAACAGAGGGATCAACAATGTTTTTTGCTAATAATTCAGGATCAATATGTCGTACTAAGCCCCCCTCGGCATTTTTTACGTCAGTTACAAGATGCGGCTTATACATTGCACCGCCATTGGCAAAATAACTAGTATACTCGGCAACCTGCAAGGGAGTTACAATTAAATCACCCTGTCCAATGGCGACATGATACGTATCACCTATATACCAACTTTCTTTTTTTGTTGATTCTTTCCACTCTTTACTTGGAACAAAGCCTTCAGCCTCGTTAGGCAGGTCTATTCCCAAAGTTTTTCCTAACAAGAACTTTTTTAGATATGCAACCATCGTATCAATTCCTAACCCTTTAAAATCCCCATATCCTCCTCCTATGTAGTAAAAGAAGGTGTTAACCGATTCGGCAATAGCTTTTTTTACGTTGGACATCCCATGTCCTCCAGCTTTCCAATCGGGGAATGACCACTGTCCCACCCGCAATCCGCCCGTGCTTAAAAAAGCTGTCTGTGGGGTAATTATTTTTTCTTGCAAAGCCGCAGCCGCGATAATGGGCTTAATAGTTGAGCCGGAAGCATACTCCCCGCTAACCGCCCTATTAAATAATGGCTTATCAGGTGCCTCCTCTAAAGCGCTGTATTCTTTTTGGGTGATCCCGCGGGCAAAAGTATTATTGTCAAAAGCCGGCAGGCTTACCATGGAGATGATCTCTCCCGTAGCGGGTTTTAAGACAATGCCAACGCCGCGGCTACGATTCAGTGCTCGCAAATGCTCGGCCATTATTGCTTCAAGTTTTTGCTGTGCATCGGCGTCAACTGACAGTATTAGATTATTTCCTGGCACAGAGGCTGTTTCACTGACAACATTTTTCTCTTTCCCAAAAGCATCAACTTCGATTTGCTTGACGCCTGCTGTTCCGCGCACATAATTTTCCCATGATTTTTCAAGCCCATTTTTTCCGGTGTAGTCTAGGGGGCTATAATTATTTGACCGGTCTTTTAGTTCATTTTCTGAAATTTTGCCTGTATATCCTAGAAGGTGGGAAAAAGAAAAACTAGGAAGTTGATACTCGCGGCGGTTTTTGCTTGAAATTGCAATGCCGGGCATGGAAAAAGATTCAAGATATATTTTTATTGCTGCTTCATAAGGAATATTGTCCGCGATGAAAAAAGGCTGATAATATTCAAGCTGCGATGGTTTTAAGGCTGCTAATGCTGCTTCAGTGTCCGCTAGTGAAATACGGTCGGACATAGCGGCTAGGCGCTGAAGCAAGGCATGTTTTTCGTCAGCGTTTTTTGGCAAATCGGCCGGAACGCAGGAAACAAGAAAAGTTGCGATATTATGTACCAGCGGCTTGCCATTTCTATCATAAATAATGCCCCGACTCGCTTCTAGGCGTTCAAGGCGCAAACGATTGCCATTCGCCATTTGGCGGTAATACGATCCTTTGACTACCTGAAGCCATAATAAGCGAGAAGCAAGAATTAAAAATAAAACAGCCAATGTCCATTTAATGCTACGTATAAAAGTTTTATTAAGGCTGTCGCTGACGCTTTCTTCGCCTCGACCTGTTGGAGTGAAAGCATCTTCGACCCAATCGCGGTGAAACTTCCCTCCGAAGTTTCCATATTTTAAGCGACCCTCCTGAATAACAAAAGGATCGGCGCCCGGGCTGGTACTATTATTTTTTTTTCGCGAAATCATCATACATATGGGGAACGTTGCGAGCTTGAAAGAAAAGCTGGGTGCAAACGTCTACTAACAGCATTTGAAATATAAAATATTGCTAACGCAAGAATAACAGTGTAGAAAAGCCCTAGGCATTCTCCGAGAAGGCCATTTAAAAAACTTGGCACGACGTCACCTTGGACAATGGCTTGGCCTAAAAAAATTAAATCATAGATCAAGGCTGACGCCGCAGAAACAAAAGCGATTGAATAGAGAGAACGATTCGTTGTCACCTTTTCAAATAAAAACCAAACAAGGGCTGTGACAACACATAAGGCCATGATGTGCCAGCCAAACCCTTCGAACGAAAATAGTTCTAAAAAAACACCGCCGCCCAATGCCCACCATCCAGCCAAGCGAAGATTGCCTAATAAATATGCAAAAATAATGGCTAGTGGGAGAATGTGGAGGCGGAATAAGCCAAAAGGAAGATGGCTAAAAAAACCGACTTCAAGCAAGGAAACAAGTAATATAAGAAAAAAATAACCAA
>CALMNI010000181.1 GCA_937868555.1 uncultured bacterium
GAAATAGCTAAATAATTTAAGAATTTTCAATTTTCAAACAATGAATTAATTACATAATTTAATAATTAATTCATTAGAATTTTTTTGAAATTGAAAATTGAAAATTATAAAATTTCTACTCATGTCCCTGCGTTCCAATTCCATTCAATTGAGCGTTATTAAACAAATGGAGCTGCTGGCGGCCCGGCATGTTGATGTTGTTTCTTTAGCGCAAGGAATTCCCAGCTTTGATACGCCGCTGCCGGTTAAGCGTCGGGCGGAGAATGCTTTGCGAGAAGGCATCGTTGCTAAATACTCCTTATCTCCCGGACTGCCGGAATTGCGCGAAATGATTGAAGCATCCCTCGCGCGCGAGGGTATTTTTTATGATTGGCAAAAAGAGATAATTATTACGGCCGGATCCATTGAGGGAATCACGGCGAGTCTCTTAGCGCTCACCGATCCGGGCGACGAAGTTATTATTCCTGATCCGACCTATACAAGTTATAGAGAGGCGGTGCGCCTTGCCGGCTGCGTTCCCGTTTTTGTTCCTTTGTCCGAAGAAGAGGGCTGCGGTTTTACACTTGAAAAATTTAAAGCCGCTATTACTTCTAAAACTAAAGTGATATTTTATTGCAATCCTAATAATCCAACAGGAACCGTATACAGCCGCGAAGAATTATTATCTCTTGGAGAATTAGCCGAAGCCCATGATTTATTTTTAATATCTGATGAAGCGTATAAAGATTGCTTGTTTGATGAGGCGCCCTATATTTCCTTGGCTCAATTTTCAAAATTCCGCCGCCGCTTAATTAGAATTTTTACTTTTTCAAAAACCTATGCCATGACCGGTTGGCGCCTTGGCTATGTTAATGCCGAAGAATCAATTGCCAGGGAAATTATGAAAGTACATGATACCTTGGTTACCTGCGCCCCGGTGATCTCGCAATATGCAGCCATGGGAGCTTTGGAAGCAGGTGATGAATCGATCCGTTATTTTAGAGGGCACTATCAAAAGCGACGCGATGCGATGTGCGCCTGTTTTGACCAATTATCTAATTATCTTTCCTACGTAAAGCCGCAAGCTGCTTATTTTGTTTTTCCCAAAATAAAAGGCTGTACCGACAGCCTTGCCCTTGCTAAAGATATTCTTGAAAAAGTGAAATTGGCGCTCGTACCCGGAGTTGCTTTTGGTCCGGCGGGGGAGGGGCATCTGCGATTTAGTTTCGGACGCGAAGAAAAGGATATTCATGAAGGCATGAAGCGTTTTGAAAAATACTGTCGAAATTATTTATGAAAAAAATTGCTCACCGCATATTGCGATATTATTTGTCGCTCTTGGCGCGGGTAGTGTTGTGGCGCAGCCGTCCCTATGTTATCGCCATTGCCGGTACCGTTAATAAATCGTTTGTACGAGAAGCAGTTGCCAAAATTTTACGGGAGAACGGATTAGCTGTCGAGACAACCATACGCAGCTTTAATACTGACATAGGCTTACCCTTAAGTATTCTCGGTTTGGATAGCGGGTATGAGTCGTATAAGCGCTGGCTGCGCCTATTGCCGCAGGCTTTTGTACAAGCCCTAAAAAGGCGTTTACCGGCCTATGTAATCGTCGAACTTGGAATATCGCACCCAGGCGATGTAAAGCCTCTTATGGGCCTTGTAGGGCCTCAAATGGCCATAATTACCGATATCACCCAGCGCTATAGGGAGAATTTTGGTGATTTAGGAGCTATTAGCCAAGAGTACGCCTTTTTGCTTAAAAGGCTACCGGTCGGAGGCCATTGTCTTTTAAATTATGATACTATACTAGTACGGCAGCTAGCGGATTTTTCAGCAGCGCCTGTTACTTTTTTTAGTTTAGAAAATTCTTTGAGCGACTATACAATAAATGAGCAGGGGATGAGCGGTACTGTAACTATTAATGGTCGCGCAGAAACATTCTTTCTTCCTCGCTTTGGCGCGCATCACATTACTGCCCATATCATCGCGCGTTCAGCGCTTGCTTGTCTTGCCACTACATAACTATGGTTTCTTCTCTCCATCGCCATTACCGGCCCGTAAAAGTTTCCCGCGAGCGGTATGCTAATCCGTATTTTCGCGCCCGCCGAGCTGATAGGATTGCCAGTTCGCGCGTAAAAAATGCTGCCGCTAAGATTTCTCCGCGCTTGTGGCTGTGGATAATCGGTTCTTGCATAGTGCTGGCGGCACTTGCTTGGCTGCTTCTTTTTTCGGATGTTTTTAAAATTACCCGCGTTGATATCAGCGGTTTGCCGGATGATGAGAATGTGCAAGCCGAGTCTTTAGTATGGGAACAAGCCGATCTTTCGAGATTATTATTATTGTCCCAATCGCGGCTTTTTGTTTTTTCTGAAAAAAATTTGCGGGAAACACTTGAAGAGCAGTATGCTATTTCATCAGTGAAAATAATAAAAAAACTTCCGGGCACTCTCGCCATCCGCATTATCGAAAAAACTCCGGCGGCGGTATGGTCTGAAGCAGATAGTTATTATTTAATTGATGCCCAAGGCACAATTATTCGTTTAGTTTCGGGTGCGGTTGAGGGTTTGCCGACGTTGTATAACAACGGCGAAGCGCGGGTGCAAGAACATTCCGTCAGCGGCGATCTTTCCCCGGTTGGCGTTGCCGCTGAAATTGATCATCAGCTAAAAAGCCGTTTTGGGTTGTTGGCTTATCAGCAGTTGAATGTTGATAACGATCGTAATACGATAAAAGCCGTTTTGAAAAATGGCGGCATTCTTCTCCTCGCAACCAATGAACCGCTCGCGCCCCAGTTTGATCGTTTGGAATTGTTATTGGGCGGGCAGTTAAAAGATAAGGTTAAGACTATCCACTATATTGATTTACGCTTCGGAGATAGGGTATACTATAAGTAAGTTTACTTACTCATAATCGCATATGTGGGAAACAGGTTTTAAATGGCTCTTCGGATTCGGCGTTCTTGTCTTCGCTTTGATTTGCGTTGGCTTCTTTCTTCTAATAATTCGCATCGCGCTTTCTTTTGTTCCTGAAGTTCACTTTCTTGGTTTAGTTATTACAGCTGCTATTTAGGGGAAAGCCTATAAATTTTATCGTCATTTGCCCGGAGCTTGCCGCGGCCATCACGATTTGAGGTTGCAAAGTAGATTGAGCCATCTGGCGCTTGGACAACATCGCGAATACGGCCGACAGCAATGTCGGTCATTTTTGTAAAAGCGGTTATCCGTTTAGGATCTTTTGGGTCAATAGAAAGTTTAAATAAACCCTCGCCCTTTAATGCCGCAAAAAAGAGCTGATTGGTGAATTGCGGGAAAAGCTTGCTCGTATAAAAAAGCATTCCGGAAGGCGCAACGGCCGGAGTAAATTCAAGCAAGGGACTAATTAGTCCTTCTTTTTTTTGCTTGTGATGAATAAGCGGCCAGCCATAGTTTTTAGCCTTTTCAATAATATTAATTTCATCGCCGCCGGCCGGTCCATCAAAGACCGAAGGGCCATGTTCGGTTTCCCACAATATTTCATGTTCGCCGTCCCAAGCTAACCCTTGGGGATTGCGATGGCCGTAGGACCACACCGGAGAATTAGGAAAGGGATTGTCGGCCGGAATGTTTCCGTCGCGGTTAATGCGTAAAATTTTGCCGCCCAGCGATTTTAAATCTTGGGCAATTTCGCGCTTTGTTGAGTCGCCCGTTGTTATTAAGAGGGTCTTATCAGGCATGAATAATAAGCGGCAGCCAGCATGGTTAGTAGCAGCTGGAATGCCATCGATTAAGATTTTTTCATCGCTAATTGCATTGCCATTATCAATAAAGCTAATGACCTTATCAACAAGGGCGTTTCTTGAGCCGCTTGCAAGACAGGCATACATTTTTTTATTGTCTGTATAATCTGGATCAAGCGCTAGCCCCATCAGGCCTTCTTCGCCGCCCTGAGAAACGGCAAAAGTCGCCAGGGGTTCTTTTTGTAATACGCCCTTATCAATAATGCGGAGGTTTCCGTTCCGTTCACTGACAATTAGCCTATCAGCCGAAGTAAATACAAGGCTCCAGGGAACATAGAGATCTTGCGCGATGACCTCTATGCTATATGCAACAGCAGCGGTTTTATCTTCATTGGGAACGGTTGGCGTAACTTCATTATTATCATTTACTACACCGGCTTGCGGCTCGCTTTGGAAAAGACCTAGATATGTATAGGCAAAAATTCCTCCGGCAATCAATATAACAAAGCCAATGCCTAATTTCCACAGAAGATGTTTTTTCATATATTAGAAAGTTAAGGGAATTTCAATGCTATCGTCATTTTCCGGTAACCCGGAAGGATTATCTTTTTGCAGTATTAAGGTTCCGGTCGTAGTGGCTGGTTTTGAAAAGGTGAGGGTAGCCGTAAAGGGAACAAATTCGGTAGTCATCCATTCGCCTTGGGCTTGCGCCGGAGCCTGGGCAATAATTTTGCCATTGGCATCTTTTAATATAACGGGGAACGAAGCTTCAAAATACCATTGTCCGCGCGCTTTGCCTTTAATAAGAAGGGGACTAGACGCTAGGGTGTGAGGAAGGGGCTCTTCGAGCTTAATTATATTATCATGCCGATCGGCTATGACTGGACTGGTAGGATAGGGGTTTTGCGACGGGGCGGGAGTTGGAGCGGACGGTGAGGGCCGAAATTTTTGTTGAATAATGAGGCCTATGCAGGCGAGAGCAAGAATAATACAAAGCGTAATGAGGGTGTTTTTTTTCATATGATAGTAAGGCTTTTATTGAAACTTCTTCCATGATACACTTAAACACATGAATAAGAAAGTTTTTATTAGTTTGCTCGTAGTAATTCTTTTAGCTGCCGGTGCAGGATTTTGGTTTATTACCCGAAATTCTACTGAGGATTCAGCTAAAACTTTTACTGCCAATGTTGAAACAAAAGCCCGGGAGTTTGCTACCTCCGTAGCCTTGCCTGAACCTTTGCGGTATAAGGCTATTGAAAAACCACGGGAACTATCGCTTACCGGCGTGTTGGCCGAAACAAATCGTTATCGCAGTTTTGAAATGCTGCCTCCTCTGACTTTGAATAAAGAGCTAACTAAAGGTGCTGAAAAAAAATTACAAGATATGTTTGATAAGCAGTATTTCGCCCACCAATCTCCTGATGGCAAAGGGCCGGCGCAAATAGCCGACGCAGTCGGGTATAAATATCTTACGATAGGGGAAAATTTAGCCTTAGGAAATTTTGGCGGCGATTCAGCATTGGTAAAAGCTTGGATGGATAGCCCCGGGCACAGAGCTAATATTTTAAATAAGAAGTATAAGGAAATTGGCATTGCTGTCGGAGAGGGAATATACGAAGGCGAGCATATCTGGCTGGCCGTGCAGGAATTTGGCGTTCCAGCATCCTTATGCACTGCTCCGGAACGCAGCCTTGAATTACTTGTTAGCGCCAATAAGCAAGAAATCTCAGAAATAGAAAAAAGAATAGACGAACAGCAGCGGCGGGTTAATGAGACAGAGCCTAAAAACGGGCCAGCATATAATCGCGAGGCGGCCGCATATAACAGCTTGGTTGAGCAATACAACGATCTATCTTCACGGACGAAAAAGTTAGTGGAGAAGTTTAATACGCAAGTAGAAACCTATAATCAGTGCTTGCGATCGCATGCTATTTAGAACGACGAAACAGGGAGAAGAATGAAGAAATAAGTTGTTGGCGCAACTTTTTATTTTTTATAATATGAATTATTTGCGGCAAGGCTGAAAAAAATATAATCGCAATAATTATTGGTACAATGTAGCGGTCGGCATCGGGTATTAAGCGGCCAAGAAAATAACCGCCGAGCAAAAGGCCCACTGCCCACAATAGTGCGCCCACAATATTATACACGACAAAAGTTTTATATTTCATATTGCCGACGCCGGCGAGAATAGGGGCAAAAGTCCGTACTATGGGTAAAAAACGGGCAAGGATAATGGTTTTGCCGCCATGGATTTCAAAAAAATGTTGCGCTCGTTCAAGGTGGTCTTTGTGAAAGAGAAGAGAATCTTCCTTTTTAAATATTTTAGGTCCAACGCGTTTGCCAAAGGCATATCCAACGCCGTCTCCCAAAACAGCGGCTATAAAGAGCAGGGGAAGAAGCCATTTTAATTCCAAAACCCCTTGGGATGCTAGGAAGCCGGCCGTGAATAAGAGGCTGTCGCCCGGAAGAAAAAAACCTATAAATAATCCTGACTCAGCAAAGGTTATAAGGAAAAGGCCGACGTAGCCGGCAGCTGTTATGAGGGGGATAAGATCAAACATGATAATGGATTAATATTTACTCAGACAGTATATCAAATGGAGCTAAGAGACGCTATTCTACATAAAAACCGCTGCGTTAACCGCAGCGGTTTTTAAGATTGGTGACGCTCTCGTTTAGAGTTCGTCTTCGGATCCGCCTTCTTCAGGCATTTCCGGGGTCATGCTTTCTTCCTTTTCTTCCGGTTCCTCAGTAGAGGTATCCATGTCGTCATCGTTCATGGTGACTTCGTCGATCATCATATGTGTATAGTTAGATGATTTATAAACCTTATTAAGCCTGCCCATAGGCCAAATAAGCGATACATACTTCTACGTACCGATACAAAAAATGTTACTATGAAATATTGAAATAGTCAAGGGCTAGGGGGCTTTCTTATTGACTTGTAGCGGTTT
>CALMNI010000182.1 GCA_937868555.1 uncultured bacterium
ATTAAAAAATTGACCTTGATATGATTTTTGCGGGGAATACACGGCTGTACTAAAAAAACTTACGCCTGGCGCTGCTACATCTATGCAACGATCTCCATAGCCTGAAAAGGTTGCTTTTTGATCAATACCGTCAGTGGCAGCGACTCCGACAACTAAAGGACGGTTTTGCTCATCTCTATAGCAAGCCGGATAAATAGGTTTTTCATTTAAATTAACGCCATGACCGTCTGATTGTTCATTGCCGGCCGGCGCAACAACTAGCACGCCGGCATTATAGGCGCGCTGCAAAGCCTCCTTAAGGCTACGGCTATAACCGAAACCAACAAATGAGAGATTGATAATATTCGCCCCTTTGGCAACTGCGTAGTCAATTGCTTTGATTACCGTTGCTGTGTCGCCGTCGCCCTGATCATCAAGCGCTTTTAAAGCCATTATTTTAGCATCCCAACTAATACCAGTCACTCCCTGGCCATTATTTCCAACACCAGCGGTAATTCCCGCAACAATAGTGCCGTGCAAAATGCCGGCTTCAGTAAAACCTGGTTTAAACTTAGGCGAAGGGTCGGCAACGTTATTAACAAAATCCCATCCATTTACATCATCGACCAATCCATTATGATCATCATCTTTTTTATTTCCCTCTGTTTCTGCAGCATTCACCCACATATTAGCTTTCAAGTCGGGATGGCTGGCTTGTACCCCTGAATCAATAATGGCAATAACTACGCCGGGACTGGTTGAGCGAATATCCCATGCCTCGGCCGCCTTAATTCTTTTTAAGTACCATTGATTAGGATAATAACTATCGCTAGGTATCATCGATGCCCTATATATAAAATTTGGTTCCGCGTATATAACCGCTGGGTCAGCGCTATACCGCTCAATTAAACGCGCGGCGCTTTCGCCTTTACGCACCGGAATAACAGTGGGAGAAGTTTTATTTTTAAACTGAACAATTATGGAATTCTTGCTCATAGTTGGCTTTTGCTCAGCAGCGCTAACGCCAAAAGCAAAAAAGCCCACCATTGGAAGGTTTAGAGAGGCGAGTAAAAGAATAATGATGAGTTTAAAACGCATAGGAACAGTATATCATACTCCTTCAGTTGGGCGCTGGGAAGCCACTTTTTCTAAAAGTTGTTTGGTTGCGTTGGCGGTTATAGTCCAATTGTACGTTTTAACTCGAATACTGCCTGCTTGACGCAACCGCGATCGCTCTTCTTCATTAAATAATACCACCTCTAAGGCATTGGCCATTTCTTCAATATTAGAAGGATCAAACATTACCGCAGCATCCCCTGCTACCTCTGGCAAAGAAGCAGCCGTAGAAGAAGCGATTGGAGTTTTCGTTGCCATTGCCTGCAACAATGGTATGCCAAAACCTTCATAGTTTGAAGGAAAAACAAAAGCGTCAGCCCGGGCCGAAATATACGCTAAATCATGTTCAGGTATCCAGCCCGTAACAATTACATCATTTTCTAGACCATATTGATGAATAGTGTATTTGATTTCATCAAAACCATAGCTCGCCGTACCTATAAGATATAATTTATGTTTAAATTGAGAACCCGCCTTCTCTTTTAAACGTCCAAACGCTTCCACTAAGGCCAGGGTATTCTTTTTCTTCTCCAGCCGGCCAACATAATATATATAGGGCTGAGTTATACCATAACGGGCTAAAACCTCTTTAGAATGATCGTCGTCCGGCAACTCTTTAAATAAGGCATCGTTATACCCATGAGGAATAACTACTAGCTTGTGGACGTCGGCCGCGTATGCTGAAATCAATTCCTTTTTTGTAAAATCTGAAATAGCAATTATTGACTGCGCATGCTGCAAGGCATAGCGAGTTGACCATTCAAGATGGTCATAGCTCGTCGCTCCATATCGTCCCCAGCTCAGTAGTCTCACCAACCGATTAACAAGACGATAGCGCCATCCCCCTTGGGCGCCTATGCGCTTTCTATCATACAAAGTTTCATCGCGACGAAATCCAATATCATGAATTGTTACGACGCTGCGTCGAGGGTGAATAATCGGCAATGCATGAGAGGGAATAAATAAAACGTCGGGTTTGCGCCATAGCATTTCTAAGGACAAACGCCCCTGGGTCCAAAAAAACTTCCAGGGCCATGATAAAACACGGGCGGAAAAATTACCATGCGGGCTCAAAATTATTTGCTCGCCATTTTTAGCAACTGGCGGAGCGCTGGCTTGTTCATCGCCCTGTGGCCGCAAATCGGCCATGCCTCCCTCTAAAGGGCGGTCAGTATATAGTATATAGGTATTGTCTGTATCAACGGACGCTAAGGCGCGAATTATATAATAGGAATACCATTCGGTTCCACTTTTATATTTACGGTTACCTCGGGAGGCGTCAATGCCAATGAGCATGAAATTATTAATTTTTAATTTTGTAATTTTTAAATAAA
>CALMNI010000183.1 GCA_937868555.1 uncultured bacterium
AGCCATCCAAACTAACAGTGTCGCCATCTTTAAGGCGCTTAGTAATTCCTAATAACCCTACTACCGCCGGTATCTTCATCTCACGGCTAATAACTGAAACATGCGCTGTTATTCCGCCTTCTTCAGCGATAATACCGGCCACTTTACCTAATATAGGAACATAATCGGGACTAGTGTTAGTTACGACGATAATATCATTTTCTTTAATTTTATGAAAGTCATCACTGCTTAAAACAATCACTGCTCGGCCAGTAGCCTTACCCTTGGATGCTGGTCGTCCGGTATATTCTTTCTCATGTCCCGATTCGGCCGGCACTAAATAACGAGCCGCAAAAAGCTCGGCCTCTTCTCCGGCTAAGGGGAAAATATGCCCGGTATACGATATAAGAACATGCCGTTCAGCACGCTTCTTAACGTAATCTAAATCTACCACTCCCCCTTCCAATACTTTTTCTATTTCGCTGGGAAGCATATCTTTTATCACCTCGATAGCTAGTCCGCTACGACGAGAAATTTCTCCAAACAAAGGCTCGGCGAAATATGTAATGGCATTAACGGAAAATTTAAAATAATCTTTCAAATAAGCCGCTTCACCCGCGATTCTCGCTAAGGGCTTTAAGTCATCCGGGTGAGAAGCGAGTAAAGCCTTTTGTTCTTTAAGAATCATCTTGGTCGAAGCGAGACGTTCGTTTATTTTTTCTTGTGGATTATTGTGTAATGCTTCGCTTAAGGCGTGGCGATAGGTCTCAATCGTTTTTGGTTTTTCATTATAATAACCGCAGATTATCCACGCATAGGCATCATGAATCTTGTGCAAATATTTTTGAACGTACTTTGAATCTATAGAAATATTTTTCTTAAGCATCTTTGCTGCTAATGCAAGGATAGCGCTTTCTTCTTGATACGCGAAACCGGGGCGCGTTGGGAGACTAATAGTATGTATAATGTCATGCGCTTCCGCACTGTATTGCTTAGAACAATAAGCTATAATACCTCTATCAATAAAACGAAGAACAACCGCATGATATCCTAATGCGGCAAACTGTTCATTGAAAAAATGAAATTCTTTGATTAA
Source organism: uncultured bacterium (assembly GCA_937868555.1). GTDB lineage: Bacteria > Patescibacteriota > Patescibacteriia > Patescibacteriales > Patescibacteriaceae > Patescibacterium. The sequence goes on from CALMNI010000183.1 coordinate 1,076, forward strand.
ATCTTTCGTAGAAATATGTTCCGGATTAATAGCCTTGAGTCGCCGCATCGCTTCTACTCGCAGTTTGGTCGTCATTTTTTCAAGAACTTTTAATTCTTGAGGTTTTTTAAGAAATTGGCAGAAAAAGGTCTCAAAATCCTTAGGGTCTTTAAGGAACCAAATCCATTGGACTTGATGAGCCTTTGAGTCACCAACAAGCCCAAATGTTTGCGGCAAGGGCCAGCGCTTTGTTTCCGGCGGACGGCTATAATTTATAAACAAATTGTAGCTGGTATACAAATAACAAGCTCTTCCGCCTTCAAAGGAAAAATAAATTTCATCAAAATATTTAAACAAATCTTGCAAATCTTTTTCCATATTATTCACTAATAGTAATAATTCCCCTATCGGCGTCGACCTCGACCATATCACCATCTTTAAACAGCAAAGGGGCATGTAAAATCCCCACTACCGTCGGTATCTTCATTTCACGGCTAATAACAGCGACGTGCGCCGTTATGCCTCCGTCCTCCGCAATAATAGCGCTGACGCTTTTAAGAATGGGTACATAATCTGGGCTGGTATTACGAACAACAATAATATCCCCGTCTTCAACTTTATTAAAATCTTCAACTCCCAAAACAATTCGTGCCCTTCCGCGAACTTGTCCTTTGCAAGCGCAACGGCCTTTAAAAATTTTTCTTTCTTCTTCTTTAGGCAAAAGCCACTGCTGCTCGAAATCCGCCGCTTCCTCAGCAGTTAAAAGGATAACCTTTTCCATGCCGCCAATTAAGATACAATGCTCGCGACGCGCTCCTAATATTTCATCCGACGGAGTTACTCCTGTTTCATGAGCTTTTATAAGCTCATCATATGTCAGCGAGAGAAGATCCTCAATATTCCGTTGGCACTCATCCGCCAGTGGTACAAAAAATTCTTTCTCAAGACGAACAATAATACGATTGATATAATGCTTATAGAGATCTTTAAGATATACTATATGAGAAGCTAAGGCAGCGGCAAGCTTTTGTTCTGCTGAACATGCCTGTAAAAACTTTCGGCGCCGCTCGGCACTTTCCGCATTTTTTTCGTCTAGGATCTTAAGAGCTGATTCCGGATCTTGTATATGCGAATTTATAAAAGCATGATAATAACCCATAGTTCTACTCGGCTCGCTAAAATAACCAGTTATCAAGGAAGAAAATCTTTCATGAATTTCCAACAATGGTTTAACAAGCAACTCATCATCTGCCGTCGTAATGCCTCGTTGCTTAGCTTCAAGCGCGACGATAAGCAAAGCTCGCTCTTCCTGAGCTAAAAATAACTCCCGCTCAGAAATAGAAATAACTTCTATTGTTTCTTGGTGCGAAAAAGAAGCCACCGGATAGCGGTCAAAATACCGCTGAGCCCCCCTATCAATTACTCGGAGCAAGCCCGAAAAAAACGCGAGATTTTGCACTCCGCTCACAACTTCCATTAAGCGCTCAGAATTTTTACTGCCTGTATTTAAAAAAGAACTAAACTCAGAATGAAAGTTTTCGCTCAGCAAGCCCATTTCCTTTTCTATCTCAAAACTTGATTCTTCCCCGCGAAGATAGGAATAAAAAATATCATCGTAGACTTCTACGTGTTCAGCAAAAATTCTCCACTGCGCGTCATTGTTTCTTGAATTTATAACAGCAATTAGCGGCAAATTCCATTTTTTATATCCCGTACCATAATAACTAGCCAAAAGATAACTAAAAAAGAAATGCAGTTTACGGCCGCCCTCGTTAAGCATTATATGGTTTTGTAAATTGGGTGCCTGCATATATTAGGTACGTAATACCGTTACGATTCCTGCAGTGGCGTCAACTACGACATTATCGCCATCCTTTAATCTCTTAGTAACTCCAGAAATTCCAACAACAGCCGGAACTTTCATTTCCCGGCTAATAACGGAAACGTGCGCGGTTATTCCTCCCTCTTCAGCAACAATAGCGGCAACTTTTGATAACACCGGAACAAAATCGGGGCTGGTGTTCTGTACGACGATAATATCTCCCGAATTAACTTTAGCGAAATCATCCGGAGACAAAACAACAACAACTTTTCCTTGAGCCTTGCCCTTGCAAGCCGGACGTCCCTTAAACTCCGTGCTGTTCTCCGCCTCAACATGCAAAAAATGTCTTTCAAGTTCGGCCGCCTCGCTGCCGGTATAGTGCGCACTATAACTTTCTGTTTTTATAATAAAAATACTATGAGCGTTATAGGCGCTGACCCTCTCGCGATCAAGCGGACGCCCTCGCAAAACAGTATCTAAATCATCGTGCATTAAGGTCTTTAAATATTTTGCCGGCAAGGATGTATGGAACGCTGCCTGCTGCCACATAATCTCAGCAACAGCCTGCGCCCGGTTTGCGGAAAATTTATAATAATCCTTAAGCCAGGCTGATTCACCTATGGCCATAATTAACTTCTCATGGGCAGGATATTTTTGAATAAACTCATCGCGCTCGCGCAAACGTTCAGTATGCTCAGCGGTATTTTTTTCTAATTCAGACTGAGCATCAAGCTCCCGCAATACTTGCAATTTTTCAATATAATATTCAAGTGAACGCGCCTGTTCATTATAGTAGCCTAATGTTATGTGTGAAAAATGAGCATATACATCCTCGGCCAGCGTACGAATATCTTCGCTTCCGCTTTCACATGCTGCCCGCGCTAAGGTCAGGGACTCTTGAACAAAAAATCCGGGGCGCTCGGAAACATTACAATGGCTTAAAATATCGCTAGCTAAGGATCCAAATTCTTTATTAACTGCCGCGATAATGCCTCTATCAACTTTTCGAAGATATACGGCGCAGTGATGGAGGTGTTGAACAATAACAAAGTAATCAGCAAACGCATCGGCCAGCGCTTCTCTGTTATGTACATCGCAGTCCTGCATACGAGCAATGGCGGCCTCGGATCGCATGCTAATTTCATCTTCGACTCCCTTGCCCCCATCGTTCAAAAAATAATTGAGGCTTTTTTTAACTTCCTGAGGTGTAAAAGAAAAATACAATTTAAAATTATTATCCTTCATTTCAAGCAGCGAAGGCATATCGACTTGAAAGGGGCCCGGCCTATACAAATAACGGAATAAAATATTAACCGCCCACATATATCCGGCTCGCCCCGCTTCGTATTCCAAGGGAGTAACGCTCAAATCATCTTCAAAGGCCTTAATAACTGCATCAGTAACCATATAGTTATAGTATGTTAATTGTACCGAGATCGGCGTCAACTTCAACCATGTCTCCGTCTTTTAAAACTTTTGTAGCATTTTTAGTTCCAACAACACAGGGCTTTTTAAGTTCGCGAGCGACAATAGCCGCATGGCATGTTAAACCGCCAAAATCAGTAACAATTGCCGCCGACTGCTGCATGGCATGAATAATATCTGGCGTTGTCTCATAAGCAACCAGTATCATCCCTTCCTTAAAATCTTTCATTTCCTCCCTAGTTGTAACAATTTTAACCTGCCCGACTGCTTTGCCTTTGTGCGCGCATAATCCCTTAATCTCCCTTGCATGCGTATTAAAGACAAGAAGTTTAGCAGCAGCAGCTTTTGTTTCTTCGATAGATAGTATACGTTCTTGACCGTCAAAATAAAAAGCGGTATTTTGCTTACGAAGCAAGGCAGTTTCAGAACTTATCTGTTCAGAAATAATTTCACTGGCTGTATGTTCAACAATATCATTATAGGTTAAGCCAAACTGTTGTGCCTTTTTCTCTAAAATAAAAGAAGCATAATAACTTGCATAACCGCTCATCTCGGCGGCTCTAAATCGCAAAAATCCTATACGATTAAGCAAGTTAATTACATAGTGCTCTTTTTCCGTTATTTCTACACTCTTTCTTTTCTCCGCTATGGGAGCGGCTGTTTGAGCTAAGCGGTCTTTTAACTCATTCAAAGTAAAATGATGGATAGTAAAATGATGACTTCCGAGCCACTGATATTTTTGAACATGTCTAAGCGCTTCCTCAAGACAATCGGCGGGTATTTCGTCAAAACTTTGAAAACTACGACCCAATGAATTTTCAATATTTTTACGAAGCACAAATAACTCATCTATTTGCTGCAAGGTCCACGGCTTTTCATCAAGAAATCCTACAACCGATTCAAAAACTTCAGGATTTACTTCTTGGGCATACCGTTCAATACCGCTCGCAACAAGATTAAGCGGCATCCATAGTCCGGTCAGTAGCTTATAGCTATCAAAAAAATCAGGCAACGACGAAATATGTTCTACTTCGGTTTTCAATTTAATAACAACACCTTCCAACTCGTTTTGTATGCGAGAAAAAAAATCGAAATCTCTCTCGCTCGCCGCTTCATACGCCTCTTGCTGAAAACAATCAACATCATGTTTTGACAAAAAAAAGTCGCCATTTAAAAATAAAATCTTAGCGTCTAATTTTTCTTTAAAAAGTCGCTGGGCGACCTTGCCATACTCAAGCCATAACTCCGCCGCCAAAGCTGGTTCGGGCCATTTTCCAAGATGATGCCAAGATGTCTTAAGAATCTCTGTATCCATATATCTATGTTCGCATAGAAAAACGACGAATAATACCCTCATTCGCATCAACCTCAATCTCTTCGCCCGTTGTTAGCAGCCGAGTAGCATTTTTTGTACCGATAACGCAGGGGATTTTTAATTCTCGAGCAACAATAGCCGCATGGCACGTTACTCCCCCTTCGTCCGTAACAACAGCGCTAGCCATTTTCATTAAAGGCAAAAATTCCGGCCTCGTCATCGATGTTACTAAAATATCTCCAGCTTGAAATTTTGAAAAATCCTGAGAAGTATTAATAATGGAAACCAGACCGCGTACCAAGCCTCTATAAGCCGTCGTTCCTGCAATATCCCCGTTATGATTTTTTTCCAAACGATCACTGGCTACTTTTGTAAGGGACTCAATATTGCCATACTCAAAAGCAATCTCTGCCGGAGAAAAAAGAATAGCGACTCCTTCTTTACGACGCTTAAGCTCATCTATATAATTAGGTGCTAAAACATGTCCAGAAAAAAAATCAGCTTGATAGGCATAGACAACATCATCAATGGGCAACCCAACATTAATGAATATACAGCGGGCAGTAGTAACTATTAAAGTAATCAATTTTTGCAAAGGATCTTTTCGACTATCTCGCATCAACATACATAGCTGCACAAAATAAAATACAAACTGGAGCGGTGCATCAAGCTGTAAACGATACCTATTGTTTTCTTTTTTATTCTCCACTGCTATTTTTTCGGCTGTTATAATTTCTTGCTTAATTGCGCTCTCGCCGCCTTTAGCCGAAATAGCTTTCACTACCATGTCATCTATTGCCTCTATCTCCGGTACAGAAAAATAATCGGCAAATATATACTGTTTAGCGGACGCTGGCGCGGATGATATAAGAAATTCGTTTTGCCGGACGGCCAACGAAACAAAAGTCGCTTTTGAAGCAAAGATGAAAAACTCATCAAAAGATTTTTTTTCGCCTCCAGCTTTTTCATACAATTCCAATATCAATTCTTTATCAAGCGATTCGCAAAAAACAGTTTCTGCAAATAAATAAAAGCACTCCCTATATAATTGTATTATTAATTCCTCTAGCTCATTAAGATTCATCGAAGCTACAACGGTCGGCTCATATGTTTCGTACCACTGGTTTATTCGCTGAGAACTAGTATTAAAACCAAGGCTATGCGGGAAAGCATCGCCTAGAGAGCAAAAACGCTCATACGCTTCTCGCGTATAGGCAGTATGATCATTCAAAGAAAAATATGTTAAACCATAGCCCCTGGAAAGAAGGAGCAAGGCGCCGCTCATTACTGCCTTGGTATGATAGGCCGAAATATAAGGAGGAAGACAGCCGCCAAAACCTGCCGCAAAAACTAATAAAGAAAAATTACCGGCTTGCGTAGCAATCGGCTCGTCTTTTAAAATATCAACCGCTTTGTCAATAATATTCATATGTTATGACGGTGTACTCACACTCTTTTCAATAATAGCAACAAGGCCTTCATCAGCATTAACCTCAACAAGATCTCCGTCATGCAATAGATGCGTAGCGAATTTTGTTCCGGTAACACAAGGAATGCCAAGCTCGCGCGAAACAATGGCAGCATGGCAGGTTATTCCGCCTTCATTCGTTATAACCGCTGCCGCCCGTTTCATGTACGGCACAAACTCCGGTCTTGTCATTGAAGTAACAAGAATTTCCCCCTCATTAAAGACAGGGTCTTTGGTTACATCCAATAGTATCCGTATCCTTCCTTTTGCTATACCGCGATTAGCGCTCTGCCCTCGTAACAAGTTTTCTTCATGCCCCGTATGAGCATTTAAAGACATTACGTCGGCAATACCGCTTTCAAAATCACTAAGCTCAACATCTACCGAAGCATCGCTATTCATTAAAATAATGCAGCCATCGCGGCGTTTTCGTATTTCGTCAGCATGTTCTTTCAACCATTCAACGCCTCGTTCGAATTCGTAGGCGACTACCGACAAAATATATAATTCTTCAATATGCGCCCGCCGCGCAAGCTCGGCGGCACACTCATATATAACAACCTGCGATTGGGCAATGGGATCCTTACGGATATCGCGCGCTTCCATTACATATTGGATATATTCAACGAGGCGTTCATCTTCTGTATGTAATGCATTCTTCCATTTTTCAAATTCAATTTTTTCCTGTTCTTTCTTCCCGCGCTCGAAAGATATCATATCCATGCTAGCGTTGCGCTTTGCTATTTGTTCCTGCAGCGCGCTTTGAATTTCGGAAATATCTTTGGGCTTATAATAATCAGTGAACATATAACGCCCCCGCTTTGCCGCCTCTTCCAATGAATAATGATCAAGCAGCTCCACTATTTTTTCTTGCCAGCGAATTTCAAATGACAAAAAGCAGGGGTGCGTTGCCCGGTCCCAAATTTCATTTAAAGCAGAAATAGAATGATGAGGGACAGAAGCCGAAATCATTCCATAATCAAGCATTTCAATATACATTGTTCGAATCGTTAGCTGCGACAAATACTCGGTCGTTTCCCGAAGCAAAGCTATAATATCTCTTTCAGACATAGCAGCGAGATCTCGCTCAGTCCGCCGTTCATATGTTTTCAAAATGTTTTGGTATATTGGTTCATACCCGACTTTTAGTTCAGCAATAGAAATTTTCTTATCCCTGTAGGCAATGAACATATCCAAAGCTTTGCCCATATACGATGTTTCATTGATAGCCGCCAGGGCTTCGTGTCCGCGATTAACCATGATAATAGGAAATGAAGTTTGCTCGCTGCGCGGTAAGCGGGTATCATTCCATGACAATAAAATTAGCAAAGGCGAAAAAGCGCCCCGAAATGGATAGATGGGATTGCCCTTAATCTCCTCGTAAAATTTTTGTATTAAGGTATTCATCACTTATGAAATTATACGAACAATGCCATGATCAGCATCAACTTCCACTACATCCCCGTCTTTAAAGATTTGTGTTGCCTTGCCCGTCCCGATTACACAGGGTTTATTCATTTCGCGGGCAACAATAGCAGCGTGGGAAGTTATGCCGCCTTCGTTAGTAACAAAGGCACCGGCTTTTTCCATGATTGGCACAAAATCAACCGAAGTCATAGTTGTTACAAGAATATCGCCGCGATTGAGTTTAACAAAGTCTTTGCTTTCTAAAATCACCCGAGCAATCCCGCGCACGACACCCCTATTGGCACTTGAACCCTTAACGCTTTGTTCGCCCGTACTCGCTGCCGGTCTTCGTCCTTCGGCAATATCAATCAATTCTTTAAAAGGGCGTAAATCCGCTTCTTCTAATAGTACTTCTGCGCCTTCGGCGTTAATATAGGCCCCGGCAATATTTCGCTTTGCGACAAGAGCCAAAACATTAATTTTTTCGCCCTCTAACAAAGCGAGCATTTCTGGAGGCGTAAGATAAAAACCGTCGCGCCAATTGCTTGATCCGCCTAATGAAACGATGTATTCGAAAATAGGACGGTACTGTAAAGAAACGAAAGAAAAAATATTTTTTCTATATTCATTGAGATAGGTTGCTTCTTGCAAAGCATAGGCCAATACATCTATTGTTTCATCACTTATTTCTTTCAATACCCTATCGCGCGCTTCAAGGTGTCTGGCATGGTCCTGCATGAGAGAATCTAATTTTTGCTGGCAGTCTTCGGACATTATAGCAGCCAACTGCGTACGGGCATCATCTTTAGACCATGGCGCTTCGCAAAAATTTACCGGAATATGCGCATGCTTATGCAACCAGGCGTCGAGACTTTTTTCAATCTCATCAGGTCCAATGCGCTTCGACTGTGCCAAAGCTCCGATAGCGCATAAATCCTGCTGCGATTCAAACAAAGGAGAATGCTTTTCTGGGTATGTTATAATCGAAACCACTTCCGCAGCCCGCGCCGTATCATATCCTTTATCTTGCAAAGTTTTTTCAAGCAACACGGTTGCTTCGCGCCCCAAAGAATTGGTTGTCATTAATGAGGGACAAAAACGCTGGTAGGCGGTAATAAAATCGCTAAATGTCGCGACATTTGTATCAACACGGCAGCGTTCCAAAGCCATCATCAATTCCTCTGCGCGAATATGGCATAATTCATCAAGCTGGCTAATATTACTCCTACTCTTACAAAATTCTAATAACTTTTGTATATACTCGCCGAAGTTAGGTTCGTAATAAAAAATACTAGTGGCCGTTCCGTTACGGCTGACATGCAAAGCTTCCAGCCGAACATCAATGCCGAAATCTTTGACGTTATAATAATAGCCAAGATTACCGAGATACTCATGCCAAAAAGACAGATTCCGATTAACGACCAACTTCCATTCTTTGCCTTGAAATGTAACGGTATTTTTTACTTCTGACATATTAGTTAGAGATAAGGGTAATAATGCCTTGTTCGGCATCCACCTCGACCATATCGCCATCTTTGAAAACTTGAGTGGCGATTTTAGTACCGATAATGCAGGGTTTTTTTAACTCGCGAGCGATGATAGCGGCGTGGCACGTTATACCGCCCTCATCCGTAATAACTGCCGCCGCTTTTTCTAAAATAGGCGCAAAAGTTGGCTGCGTCATAGCAGTTACAACAATATCCCCTGTTTGAACTTTATGAAACTCATCGGGTGAAAAAATTATTTTTACTTTACCCTCAACTTTTCCTTTAAAGGCTACTAAGCCTTTTATTTCTGTCGCCTCAACTATTTTCGTTTCCTCAAATGAAAAATCGCGCTTTTTCAAAAAATCTTCCCATGATATGGTATAAAAATTATTTTTTGAAAAAACATAGCCTTTTTTTAAATCAGTATTTTCCGTAAATACATTGTCCGAGTTCAAAACGGAAAAAGATGATTGCCGTTCTGACTCAAAAACAGACGCGGCCATAGCATCGAATGTATTAAAAATACCGTCCGACAATTCTCTGTATGCCGTACACAGCTTGATGATATTCTCTTTCTGGCTTGGTTCAATTTCGTCAGCCCACACATTGGGCACAAAAAAACTAACGGCAAACAAAGGATAGATAACTTCAATCAAGCGCATTGCCTCTCGAATATCTTTTCGCTGCAGAGCTTCATTATAGGCTTTAATAAGATTTTTATACTCTTCTATATGAGATCCAAAAAATTCGTTATGCGCGTGCGCCAGCATGGCGTCTTTTATTGCTCCGTGTAACTCCTGCGCTAAGCGAAATACTTCAACTTTACGGCCGTCAAATTTGGCGATTAGATCGCTGAAGCCTTTGCCAATAACTACTTCCAGTCCTCGTGTCGCCCCAAAATACCACGCCTGAATAGTAAGGGGATGATAGAAGCGTGTAACAATTTTCTGCAAAGCTTGCGTCGGCATATTTTAGCGTATAATGGTGATAATGCCTTTATCAGCATTCACTTCAACCATATCTCCATCTTTGAGAATATGCGTCGCAAATTTTGTTCCAATAACACAGGGTTTATTGAGTTCGCGGGAAACAATGGCAGCATGGCAGGTAATACCGCCTTCATCGGTTACAATGGCTTTAGCCTTGCGCATAAGCGGCACAAACTCCGGGCGGGTCATGCCAGTAACTAATATCTCTCCCTCTTTAAAAGCAGCAAAATCATCAGTCGATTTTATAACTCGTACGCTCCCCGTAACTACTCCCTTATTACCAACACGCCCGGCAATTTCTCCGCTTTGTTTCTCCTTGCCTTCTAAATAAAAATCGTTGATTTGTTTATATTCCTCTTCAATATTGTCATGAGAAATAACAGCCTCCCCTTCATATGGAATAAACACGACATAATTATCAACGCGCAATTCTAACTCTTGTTTAAGAGAAGCAATATAGGTGCTCCCTCTGCTTAGCTCTTCAAAAGGACGAATATTTTCAATCAAAGATGCATCGACTCCCGCGCTTGCAAAAACTTTTTCCGCAATACGCCAAGCAATCACAAAACCTTTGGCAAAAAAATTCTTCCGCTGGTCGCGAACGCGCATTACTGACTGGCAATAATCAGCGATACGTTTTTGATCCTCCGAAAGCGTTTCCTTCCAAGCGCTATAGGATTGTTTTTTCAAGGCATCTTCTGCGTCCATTTCTTCCAAGGCCGTCACCGCTTTTTCGGGATGCTCCAAAAATTCTGCATACGTTTTCTGCAATTCCTGTTTAACATATGCCAAATCATATACTTTACGATACGAAGCATAAAAATACTGGCAATGTTCAATCAAGGCCTCGCTGTTTCCCAAGCGCTGCAGCGCATTTAAAAAATCTCGTCGCTGTTCCTTGTCAAAAGATTCGGCAATAGAGTTTGTTGCTTGTTGCCACATTGCTTCAATATCACGACGCGCTATGTCAGGACGCTTCTCTGCTAGAACTTCTAAGCAAATATCAAAATCAAAGTGCAAAGAATAATGAGACCAGGCGTTAGACTTCCAAATAAGATTAAAGGCCTCGCTAGCTATAGGTAACAGCTCTTCTTCATTTTTTCCGGCAATGTATTCATACGTATGCTGATTATACAAATCATCAATAGCCGGGAAATTTTTATAAAAATTATCCTCGATCATAGTGAGCGAGGATGAATCAAGCAGGTACTTGCCTAAAGCTTCTACGGAATACTGATGCAAAGCATGCTCGCTGATAAAAGTTTGCGAATTGCCCTTATAGCGTATCGTCAGCAAACAATAATTCGGCTGCGACTCGTATACCCCTTCATTAAAGCGCTTCGTATTATAACCGGAACCGAAAACAAACAACGAATAATTGTTGAGCGGCGGCCATGATTGCGTCCCCCCTAAACTCTTAATAAAAAGACTGGATATATCCATATAATATAAGCAAAATAATAACCTTATTTTAGCATTTTTTGCTTAACAATGTGAACAAATTTTATACTTGATTGTACTATTATTTTAATATATTGTCAAGGATATTCACTGTCCTTTTATTGACATACCTACTCTTGATTGCTAGCTTTTAAATAATACTATTTAAAAATTTAACCCTCATTTTAAGGAGATACATTTTGAGCGAAAATCTAATAAAAAAAGAAATTAAAAACAACGTTCCTGTCAAAAACGCTTTTATTTCGGTTTACAACAAAGCATACCTGCTGAACCTAATAGAGGGATTGTTAAATTATTGCCCCGACATCACCATCTATTCCAGCGATGGCACCTACAAAGCAATTGCTAATTTACTAAATCCACAAAAAATTCAAAAACATCTCAAGCAAGTGTCCGAATATACAGGACAACCAGAAACCGAAGGCGGACTTGTAAAAACTCTTCATCACAAACTTTTTTTAGGCTATTTAACTGATACAACATTAACTTCTCACCAAGAAGACCTAAAAAGAGAAAATGCTGTTCCAATAGACTTAGTGGTTGTAAATCTCTATCCTTTTCAGGATGTCATTTCGCAAAAAGATTGCGCCTTAGAACTCGCTCGCAAAAATATTGATGTTGGCGGTCCTTCGGCTTTACGCGCAGGAGCAAAAAATTTCCTCCGCGTAATGACACTGACTGAACCAACCTCATACAAACAATTTATTGATTCATTAAGAATTAATAAAGGCGCGACAACACTAAGACAAAGGATTGACGCCACTAAAAAAACATTTGGTATGCTCAGCCGCTATGACGGGGCTATATCTCACTACATTGAGAACCTTGACATACGCAAAGCATTAGAATGTTACGACATTATTAAATAAATCAATAAACATTTTCACTTAATCCATGCTTATATTTTAGGCATGGATTATTTATTTACTACTTCTTTAATCCGTATGATCGATAAAAGAAACCGTTTTTCTAAAACCTATGCGGTCATGCGCTAAGCTTTCCGTTCCCAGCATTGCTCCCCGCCGTACGGTATATTCACCAAACCTATCATTAATCGTATCTAAAGCAGCAGACAAAGAGCGATTTTTAAAAGAATTAGAAAATAGTGAAAGCTGGCCGCTAACTGAATGCAAGGAAGAAACAGAAATAGCTAACATTCTTACCGGTGCTGCTAAATCCATCTTATTAAATTGATGCAAAGCAGCCTCAAAAATTTCTTCGGTAGTAAACAAAGGAGTGGCTGAAGTTTGACTCACCTGCAAAAAATCTCGAGAAATAAGGCCTACTTGCAAGGAAATACGATTAGCCTCAAAATCCCGCTCACGCAAACGGCGTCCGGTTTTTTCACATAATTTATATAAAATCCTATCTAAATATTCATGATCGGTTGTCTTACGAGGCAAGCAATAAGAATGGCCAATTGATTTAGGCGCTACTGAGCCTTTAGTAACGACGGAAATTTCTTGGCCATTAACATTGGCCCACATATAATAGCCGTACAAACCTAAAATTTTCTTTAAACGAATAGGATCAGCTTGCCGCAATTCATTAAGCGTCCTAATGCCAAGACCGCGCAAGCGGCGTTCCATTCCCTTGGCAATACCCCAGGCATCAGTAACAGGACGCTCTAAGTGTTCAGCTAAATTTTCCGGTTGTATTACCAATATCCCCGCCTTGGGAGAAATATCACCGGCGTATTTAGCTAAAAATTTAGTCCAAGAAATTCCCACCGAACATTTCAGCCATTCGCCGACTTCATCAAAAATACGCTGTTTAATTTCTTGGGCCGTTTCTACGGCTTGATCATATCCGCTGACGGTTTTACTTATATCAACAAAAGCTTCATCAATACTATAGGGCTCAAGATTATCAGTGTAATCACTTAAGATAGAGAAAATTCTTTTGGTTACGGTTCTATATTTAGCTGGTTCGTTTTCGAGCAGCACAATAGCAGGGTCAAGCACTTTAGCATCAGCAATGCGCATGGCCGTTCGAATACCTTTGGCCTTCGCTTCAGTAGAACTGGCAATAATTGCTCCATTCGGTGATACGTAGGCGCACACGCCTACTGATTTTCCGCGCAAAAAAGGATTGGCTTGCTGTTCAACAGAAGCAAAGTAAGAATTCATGTCTACATGAAGGATGAGGCGAGGCATAGAGAACGTCTCGGCAGAATCTCTCCGAAGGAGGATTCTGCCGTCAGTTAATAATGGCAGAGTCCCCTACGGGAGACCCTGCCAAGACGAGGAGATAACTATCCTTCAGTATATAGTTCTTCCAACTTCCAACCAAGATCTTTAGTAAAAAATGCTAAGCGGAAAAAACTGCCGTTATCAGAAACGCTAAAATAATACACTTTGTCCTCGCCTCGGCCTTCATGATGGACCAAATTTACTTTTTCAACGCGATAAGTTTTATGGTGCCAGCGAAAAAATGCCGGAAAAACTTTGCGGCGGTAAAATTTTACCATCACTTCGACTGGCTCATTTATCTTTTCAAACATAT
>CALMNI010000184.1 GCA_937868555.1 uncultured bacterium
TTGCCAACTCTAAAATTGTCCAAAAAAGAATTGATAAATATTATCATCGCCCATCTGTATTGATTTATCCGCCTGTTGAAACGAGTCGTTTTGAAGTAAGTGCTGAACCCGGAAGTTATTATTTGATAGGTGGAAGGTTAGTCGCGTACAAGCGGGTTGATCTTGTAATTGAAGCTTTTGTAAAACTCGGCTTGCCCCTTAAAGTGTTTGGAGATGGCATTGACCTTGAACGACTGAAGTTGTTAGCTGCCGATTCAGGCCATATTGAATTTCTCGGCCGGGTGAGCGACGAAGAAAAAATAAAATTATATCGCGATTGCATAGCATTTATTAATCCCCAGGAAGAAGATTTTGGCATTACGGCTGTTGAGGCGATGGCTGCTGGACGGCCGGTTATTGCCTATAGGCGCGGAGGAGCGATTGAAACTATTATTGAAAACCAAACGGGTCTTTTCTTTTCTGAACAGACCGTAGAGGCGCTCGAGTCAGTAATTCGTACTTTCAAGCCGGAGCAATTTGATGCCGCCACTATAAAAAAACACGCCGATCAGTTTTCTGTTGAGAATTTTAAGAAATCTATTTTGAACATAGTAAGCCGTGAGAAAGAGCGTTTTAGCAATAACCATGAATATTCTGATTGATGTCCGTCCTTTAATGGACGAACGCTACAGCGGGGTTGCCGAATATACGTACGAACTATTGTCCGCTCTTTTTAAGATAGATTCTTCTAACCAATACTTCCTTTATTATAATTCAGCTCGCGATCTTCTAGGGCGCCTGCCTAATTTTACGCAGGCGAATGTTAGCTATATACGAACGCATTATCCGAATAAAATTTTCAATTACTGTCTCGTCATGCCTTTTGACAGGCCTCGTTTGGACCGTTATATTGGTTCTGGGATTGATATTTTTTTCATGCCCCATGTTAACTTTTCAGCATGGTCGCCTTCTGTAAAAAGTGTTGTCGCCGTTCACGATCTTTCTTTTTTGATATATCCAGAAGTTTTTAATTGGCGCAAAAATATATGGCACGGCCTTTTACGCGTTCGCCGGCTTATGAAAAAGACGACTGCTGTTGTTGCTGTTTCTGAAAATACTAAAGCTGATATTATTAACTATGGTGGAGCGGCAACAGAAAAAGTAAAAACGATTCTTTCTGGTCTTTCTGCTGATTTTAAAAAATTGCCTCCCGAAGATCCTGCTTTGCTCGCTGTGAAAAAAAGATACCGTCTCCCGGAGAAATTCATTTTCTTTCTTAGCACGGTTGAACCGCGTAAAAATATCGAATGCCTCTTGAGGGCCTTCGATCTGCTTAAGAAAAAGCCTCGTAACGAAAATATTAAATTGCTGATTGCTGGGGGCAGGGGATGGAAGTCAAAAGCCGTGTATTCGCTCGCCAAGAAACTTGCATGTAGCAGCGATATAGAATTTCTCGATTACGTTGATCGAAACGATAAAGTGTATTTGTATAATGCGGCGACCCTGTTTGCGTACCCTTCTTTGTACGAGGGTTTCGGCCACCCTCCCCTTGAAGCTATGGCCTGCGGAACGCCGACTATTCTTGGGTCATCATCTTCATTGCCTGAGGTGGCTGGTGATGCAGCGCTCTTAGTTGATCCTTATAATCCGACAGCATTAGCAGCGGCAATAGAGAGCATCATCATGGACGCTGATTTAGCGGCTGCTTTAAGCGAGAAGGGCATAGAGCAAGCAAAGCGATTTACCTGGGAGAAGACTGCTCGCCAGTATTTAGATTTATTTGAATCATTATGAAAAAAAGTCCTTTGGCCGATAGAATGAGGCCACAGCAATTTGAGGAGTTTTTCGGTCAAGAAGAGGTAACTAAGGAAACGGCTTTAATTCGGCAAGCAATCGCGCTCGATAATCTGCCCTCATTAATTTTTTGGGGGCCGCCGGGCAGCGGAAAAACAACCTTGGCGCTTTTGATTGCCCAAGAAGTTGAGGCGGAATTTATACGATTTTCTGCAGTTACTGAAGGCGTAGCCGATTTGCGCAAGGCAATCGACAGAGCGCGTTCAAACCAATTGCTCGATAAAAAAACAATTTTATTTATAGATGAAATTCATCGTTGGAATAAAGCGCAGCAAGACGCTTTATTGCCCCATATTGAAAGTGGAACTTTAACATTAATCGGCGCAACAACCGAGAACCCTAGTTTTGAATTACGTAGCGCGCTGCTTTCCCGGTGTCGGGTTATTGTTTTAAACTCATTGAGCAATTCGGCGCTAGAGTCTATTATTCGCCAGGCGGCGGGTGACAGCGAAAGGGGGTTGGGAGATCTTAATGTAACCATTCCCGATGAGGCCATATCGTTTTTGGTCGGTATTGCCCAAGGAGATGCGCGCGCCGCTTTGAATATTCTTGAAGCAGCCACTTTGCTCTCGCCCGAGGTGACTATAGATGTGTTGAAAGAAGCGGCGCAGAAATCGCATTTGCTGTATGACAAAGTGGGCGAAGAACATTACAATATTATTTCTGCTTTGCATAAATCAATGCGCGGTTCCGATGAGAATGCCGCTTTATATTGGCTGGCGCGCATGTTAGAAGGCGGTGAAGATCCCTTGTACATTGCTCGGCGTCTTATCCGTTTTGCTTCTGAGGATATAGGGTTAGCGAATTCTCGGGCGCTTGAACAAGCCGTAGCCGGGTATCAGGCCTGTGCCGTTATCGGCATGCCGGAGTGCAATGTTATTTTGGCACAGGTTGTTGTCTATCTTGCTAAGTGCCAAAAATCAAACGCCTTATATGCGGGTTATAAGGCCGCCGCTGCCGATGCCCAAGAAACTTCCAATAAGGGCGTGCCGCTTCATTTGCGCAATGCCCCCACTTCTTTGATGAAAGATTTAGGGTATGGAAAAAATTATAAATACAGCCCTAATTTTAATTACGAAGAAAAGCAAGAATATTTTCCCGATGATATGAAAGGGAAAAAATATATTTAGATTTATATTAGGTGTCTGGGTGCGAAATTGGTTATATGTTATAATAAAGTCCTTAGTTCGCACTCTCTTTGTATGAGGCAAAAGAACTTCTCTCGAATATTCGCACCAGGATTTACGCTTATTGAATTATTAGTAGTGATTGCCATTATAGGTATTCTTTCGACATTGGCGATTATGGCTCTAGGTTCGGCTCGTCAAAAAGCACGCGATTCAAAAAGAGTAGCCGATTTGAACCAAATCGGAAAAGCGCTTGAATTATATTTTTCTGATAATAATGCCTATCCAACGATTATAACTATTGGTGCGGCGCTTCTTTCTCCTGACGGGAATACCACATATTTATCAAAAATACCGGGCAGCCCTTCACCTAAAAATGATGGCAGTTGTCCGAATAGTGATTATCAATATTCGTACATAACGGGTACTAATACATATATAGTAGGCAGTTGTATTTCGACTCCTCAAGGGGCATTCAGTGCCGGACCCATTGGCTATTCATCGGGTTCGGGACTGCAAAATTGCGGTGGCAATATCCAGGATAGCGATGGAAATATATATGGAACTATTCAAATAGGATCGCAATGCTGGATGCGACACAATATAAATGTCGGGACAACAGTGCTCTGTAATGGGGCAGGAGGGACTTCGTGCGCTACTACCCCTAGCAATGATAATGCAATAGAAAAGTGGTGTTACAACAACACTACAAGTTATTGTACGACCTATGGAGGTTTTTATTCATGGGCTGAAGCAATGCAATTACCGGCGATATGTGACAGTACTGATTGTTCAGCGCAAGTTCAAACTCCTCATCGCGGTATTTGCCCAAGCGGTTTTCATATCCCCACTGATACAGAGTATAAAAATTTAGAGGTATTTTTAGGAATGACCTGGGCTCAAGCCAATGGAACTGGTTATCGAGGAACAGATCAAGGCGCACAGATGAGGCCGACGGGGAGCTCAGGTTTTGCTAGCCTGTATGCGGGTTATCAAGATCCCACTGCTTCGTTTACAGGCCTTGGCGTTTATGGAACCTTGGGAACTGCTACTCAGGGCTCATCAACAACGGCGTATGTTCGTATTGTTCATGGTACATTTAACGATGAATATCGTAACACGTATGGAAAAACGGGCGGCAAGGTAATTCGCTGCTTAAAAGATTAGAGACGATATTATATTTATTATAGTATTTCAAAACTGGGAATAATGATTTCTTGCGCAT
>CALMNI010000185.1 GCA_937868555.1 uncultured bacterium
TTTACTATGTTTTCTTGCGCGCGACCGTATTCAACGGGCATACGGTTTTAGCGCAAGCCGCCGGGTTCTTTCGGTGTATGCATTCCGCGCATTTCATGGGTCTTTCTGATATATCGGCGTGATGCGGTTCATTAGTCGGCGCGCCGAGTATTTTTCTATCAACGTATGGGCTAATCAAGTTGCGCAGCCTTCCTTTCTGCTATAACCGTCTCAAGCGCCTTGCAGTACGCTTCCGCATTGCTCCCTGAGCTTTTCCAAAGCGCGCTTTTCTGCTCGGCGGTGTATCCGGCTTCCTTCGTTAACCGCGCGGCTTCTTGTACCCAATCGATAGCGCCTTCGTGTAGCCATGCAATCAATTGCTTTCCGAAATCGATACCTGGCTTACTGATAAACGCATCTTGAAACTTCCCGGTGCGATCCTTCGTAACAAGCCCGACGTGGTTAGAGTCCATCGTCATGGCCATCGTAAACTCATATTCAAAGCCTTGTCTTTGGACAGCGGCGGTTCCGACTTTCTTGATGGTCGTTGCTCCTTTGTCGTTACGCTCGACGGAATACTCCGTCTTTGAGCGGCAAGTAACGATGAGGTGCCCCGGATACGAAAGCAGCTTTTCGATAAGTTGCCGCTGCAGCGGCGTTCCTTCGCCCCACGCGCGGAAAGTATTTCCGCTATACTTTTGTCCCGCGATTCGCTCGACCCGCTCCACGAGCGCATCCCAAGCGTGAGAGGTACTATCGATAATGACCGTACCATAGCCAGCCGATGCCGCCATATCGAGCGCCGCCATATAGTCCTCTATTTGGAAAGACTCAAGGCCCATGACATCGAATGTAAAACGATCCGCGTAAAGCTCTGATGACTTGTGTTCCGAATCGATTACCGCGATACTCTCGCCCATGCCGGTGGCGATTGCAAGAGCTGTATAGGTCTTCCCGCTTCCAGAAATCCCGTCAATAGCCAGCCTTAGCCGTTGTTGAGACTTTACCGCCTTGCTAAATCCGCTCATAATTACCCCCTATCAAACTCTTTATAATATGACATCGATGTAAGATGCCATTGCTTACACTCTTTACAAAAATAGGCCCGTTTCGGGATGCGCTTGCTATGGCGCAAGTGGTTGAACCGTTTGGCATCGGCAATAACGGCGCGCGCCTCGCGATACGATAAACACGCCTTCCCGTTACATTGGGGCTTATCCGCAAACATCACTTTTCAACCGAATCATAGCGCGTTTTCGCGTGGGTTTCGCTTTTATCCGGTTCCGGGTCTTCCAGAGTAAACACGATCTTTCCCGTGCAAATCTCTAAAACTATAAGCCCTACAATAAAAACAAGGATCGCAAGAAAAACAATACACGATACTGTCATACCCGGCCCCCCTTTTATTATAGCTTTATTATAATACAATACATCACGCTGTCAAGCGCTTTTTTATTTATTTCCTACACCATTAAAACAGTCACTTCCGCGACTATATACGACTCTTCAATAGTATTATCTATTATAGCCACCGCGCTCATACTGCAATAATTTGTACAATTGTCGTCGGGAATATACCCCATATCCACCAGCCAGTCTAAAAAGTACTTGTCCGCGATGCTTTCCCAGTTCATGAAGTCCGTTTTTCGGGCTGATGAAAGGTGAAGCGTGTAGTCAACATGGATCTTTTTAGCTTTGAACGGCGCTATTTTTGTAGGGAAATACGCGCGCTTTGTTTTGTTGAGTAGCATATAATGCGCGTTCCGATACCAATTGAGCGTCAAGGATATGCGTTTCCCGCCGAGTATCATGTAACACGGCAAATGGAAAACGTACTTAGTTTTATTTTCCATCGTGTTGTCGGCGGTATTCTGCCATATCCGCGAGCATGAACTCGCGAAGCCGCTCGCCGGGTTTTTCACCAATTGATTGGCAGTAGGCATCATATGCTTCTTTGTCCGCAAGCTTGTTCAAAACCGTCGTGCGTCCCAATTTCCTTTCTTCCGGCAGCTTTTCCATCGGCATCTGGTATAGTTCTCCCTTTATACATTGTATTATAAGCGTATAATAAAAGAAAATCAAGTGGCTTTGTAAATAATACTTGCAAGAATCTCTAAGTACCTGTATTGTAAAAACCGTGGGAAACCATGTTATAAAGTAATAACAGATACAAGGGTACCTATGACCAAGCAATGCGAAGAAAAGCTAATTGCGGACGTTGCCGAAACAAAAGCCCTCCTTCAGCAATT
>CALMNI010000186.1 GCA_937868555.1 uncultured bacterium
AACATTTATTCCCACAGAAATTTATGAAAAAAGACCTTCACCCTACCTATTACCCCGAAGCGCAGATCAAATGCGCTTGCGGCAATGTTATTGTCGTTGGCTCGACTTTGAATGAGCTTTCAACGGAATTGTGCGCTGCCTGCCATCCTTTCTATACTGGTAAGCAAAAGCTTGTCGACACTGCTCGCCGCGTTGAGAAGTTCCAAGCCAAAGCTGGCGCTAAAGAAAGCCTCAAGACTGTTCGCGGCAAAACTGCCAAGCGCGCTGCTAAAGCTGTAACGAAAAAGACCAAGACCGACAAGAAGTAACTATTCTAAAACCCGATAAGTATCGGTATGTTTAAGCATACATGGAACTTATCGGGTTTTTGCTATTTGTCATTTCGAAGGAACCTGCCTGCCGGCAGGCAGGCGAAGTGACTGAGAAATCTTAAGATTCCTCACCTGTCGCTAACGACAGGTTTCGGAATGACAATAAACATGACACCTTGAGAATTTTACTTTAGAATTAAGATATGTACGAAGATATTAAAGAACAATTTGCCGCCATTGAAGCCGAACTCATGAGTCCGGAGCTTCAAGCTGACAGAGATCAACTGACAAAAATCGCCAAAAAGCACGCTGATCTTAAGCGAGCCGTTGATTTGATTACTAAAATTGAAAAATCCAAAGAAGCGCTGGCCGCCAATGAACAGATGCTTGCCAGCGAGAGCGATGAAGACTTGCGAACCATGGCGAGCGAAGAGAATAAAGATTTAGAAAAGAATATAACGAGACTGGAGGCCGAACTAAAAGATGAACTATTCCCAGCTAACCCCCTTGATAAGAAAAACGCCATTGTTGAAATTCGCGCCGGTACGGGCGGCGATGAATCAGCCTTATTTGCCGCCGAAATTTTCCGCATGTATTCTCGCTTCGCAGAACGCCAAGGCTGGAAAATTAATGTTCTCGACTCAAATCGCATCGGTCTGGGCGGGTATAAAGAAATAATATTCACCATCGAAGGAAGTGGCGTATACGGCTTAATGAAATATGAAGGCGGCACGCATCGCGTTCAGCGCGTGCCAGAAACGGAAAAAGCCGGGCGTATTCACACCTCGGCCGTTACCGTTGCTGTTTTCCCCGAAGCCGAAGAAGTCGATATTGAAATCAAGCCCAGCGATATACGTATTGATACTTTTTGCTCATCCGGTCCGGGCGGACAAAGCGTCAATACAACTTATTCAGCCATACGCATCCTGCACATCCCTACCGGCATCATTGTTTCTTGCCAAGATCAAAAATCCCAGCACCAAAATAAAGAAAAGGCCCTACAAGTGTTGCGCTCCCGCTTATTGCAGCAAGCTGAAGATGAAAAACGCGCCAAAGAGTCGGCTGCCCGCAAAGAACAAGTTGGTAGCGGCGATCGCAGCGATAAAATTCGTACTTACAACTTTCCTCAAGATCGCGTTACCGACCACCGCCTCAAACAGAGCTGGCATTCAATAAACTTGATCATGGAAGGCAACCTTGATGAAATGATGCATGCGCTCAAAGACTATTTCAACTCCAATCAAACAAGCTCTTAAGCAAGCCGCTGAGACGCTCAAGCAGGCCGGTTCGCAGTCTCCCTGGCTCGATGCCGAACTACTGCTCGCTCACTGTCTTAACAAAGACCGCTCTTTTATTATTACTCATCCCGAACAAACGCTTTCAACAGCACAAACAAAAAAATTTGCCCTGCTTATACAACAAAGACGGCAGCATACTCCTATTGCCTACCTGCTCGGCCATAAGGAATTTTACGGCCTTGATTTTATCATTAGTCCTAACGTTTTGGTTCCCCGGCCAGAAAGCGAACGTATAGTCGACATAGTCAAAGACATAGCCCAGCCCCAAGATGTGCTTATAGATATAGGCACTGGTTCGGGCTGTTTGGCTATCTCGCTCTCCCCTTTTTTTGCTTCAACACTAGCCCTTGATATTTCGACTCAAGCTCTTGCCATCGCCAGAAAAAACGCTAAGCGCCATAACCGAAATACTATCCGTTTTATTACTAGTGACTTGCTATCGCGTCTGCCAAAACTTCCCCCTTATTCGCATCTAATGATTACCGCCAACCTCCCCTATCTTACAGCCGCTGAAATCAGAGCAGAAAAATCAATCAGTCGCGAACCTAGATTAGCCCTCTATGGCGGCACTGACGGTTTAACCCTTTATAGAACAGTAGCGAGACAAATTGCCGCTTTGCAAAAAATACACCATTACTCTATTACCCTTTTGTGCGAAATCAACCCCGGACAAAAAATGAGATTTAAAAAAATTTGGCCGCAGCGTACGGTTGAATTTAAAAAAGACTTAGCGGGAAAAACAAGAATAGGAATAGTTAGATTTTAGACCAAACAAAAACCCCGTCGCTCGCGAGCGACGGGGTTTTAAAATCAAATTTATTTCTTTTCTTCAGCCTTTGGAGCCGCGGTGCCGGCAGCAGTACCCGCTGCATTAGCCTCGGCCGTTGCTTCAATAGCTGCGTCAGCGGCGGCATCTTCAACCGATTTCTTCGGTTCAATGACATGTACGACTACGTCATCCGATGGCTCATGGGTAAAGATAACTCCCTTAGGAAGGGTAATGTCGGCGATGGTAATTGAATCGCCAAGATTTTCCAGCATGCCCAAATTAACTTCTACTTTTTGAACAAGATCAGAAGGCAAACATTCGATTTCCAACGTATCAAAATTGTGAATGACAATTCCGCCCTTAGTCTTAACAGCTGGCGACTCGCCAACAAATTCCAAGCTAACTTCAGCCGTAACTTTTTCTTTCATGTTAACCTTGAAAAAATCGACATGGATAATGCGGTGCTTTACAGCCTCTAATTGATAATCTTTAACGATTACGGGCGATTCAGCGCCGTCATCAAGCTTTAAAGAAATCAAACCGGATTCACCGCTTTGAGCAAATACTTTTTCGAACTCAACACGCTTAATAGATAAGCTGACGTTTTCGCTTCCCGAACCGTACATTACGGCAGGAATCATTTCTTTCAAATCGCTTACTTTCCCGTTACGGACAGTGGCGGCTAGGCGTATAGAATCGGACATAAAAAAATAATTTAGTGTTTGAGAGCGGACCGGCTGATAATGCTTTGCATAATTCCGGCCAAGGCCAAATGGGCTAACAGCGCGCTTCCGCCATAACTGACAAAGGGTAGTGGAATACCCACTACCGGCAGAATACCCATATTCATACCAATATTAATAAACATTTGAATAAAAATCAAGCCCGCGCCAGCCGCAACGAAAATTGAGCCAAAATAATTGCGGATATTGGGCAAAACTGAAATAAGCCGATAGAGTAATACCATGAAACACCCAATAACAACGAAGACCCCTATTAATCCTAATTCTTCAGCGATAACAGCAAAAATAAAGTCTGTATTGGCTTCCGGCAAGAATTTTAGCTGCGACTGAGACCCAAAGCCAAGGCCGCGGCCCGACAAGCCGCCGGCGCCGACAGCAATAATGGCCTGTTTGACATTATATTGGGTTGTTGAAGACGAGGGATGAAAGTACGTTAACAGACGCTCGCGCTGATAATCCTTAAAAACAAAAGCCCACGCAAAAGCGAGAGCAACTAAAAGACCAACGGCGATAAAGCCTAGGTATTTCTTTTCAAAACCTACGGCTGCCACTATGGCTAGCCAAATGAAAAATAACAAGGCGGCTGATCCAAAGTCAGGCTGCATCAAAACCAAAAACATGCACAGGGCTGTCCCTCCGCCGCTTACCAACAAATGCTTAAGGGGGTGAGCGGAAATAGAATTCTTTGCAAAGTAGCGTGCCAGGCAGATTAATAAAATTATTTTTATTAATTCGACCGGCTGCAAGCCAAACCCAAAAATATAAAACCAGCCG
>CALMNI010000187.1 GCA_937868555.1 uncultured bacterium
GATGTTCTTGAAGTTTTAGCGGAGTCTTTTGGTAAAATAGAGTTACGTTTTGAAAAGATTGAAAAACGATTAGACAATATAGAAGTACGGTTGGACAAGATAGAATTGCGATTGGACAACATAGAAAGGCGATTAGATAATCTCGAGAGGCGATTTGATTGCTTGGAACATAATTTTACTAGTTTAGTAAGTATTTTACATACGAATAAGGTAATTACAAAATTTGAAGCGGCGCACGTTGCACCCCAGCCGTCGTAGTGGTATAATTTTAGTAATAATGTATGCGTTGTCCAAACTGCCAGAAAACTATTCTTGATAATCTTAAAAAATGCCCGTATTGCGGGCATGAGACTCTAAAAAAACTTAACGTTGTCGATATGTTTGAAAATACTCCTGCTAGCCCTATGGGCGGCTTACCGGTGAGCGGTGCGGTTCCTCCGGCTGAACATCATGAAGCTGTTCAGGCTGAAGTTAAAAAACGCCATTGGCAGCGCTGGGTTTTTTACGCTTTGATTATTATTATTGTCGTTGGATCAGTAGGATTAATGGTTAAAATTTATAATGATAATACGGCTTTATTATTGACTGTAAGCGCTTCTAAAGATGAGCTTGCGAAAAAGAGCACTGAATTAGCAGCGAAAAATACGGAAGTACAGCAAGTAAATGATGCTTTGAAAAAAGCCCAAGATGAATTAAACCAAAAAGCCGAGCAATATAAAAAAGATATTGAAGGTCAGGGAACGGCGGTAAAAGATCTAGAACAATGCAAATTGCAGCTTACTTCTTCGGACGCCAATATTTATAATTTGATTTTGACATTGGGAACTGGTATTTCTAACGCTGATATTGCTCGTATTCCAGTCGCCGATGCCAATTTGAGCATGGGAGTAGATGGTGATCAAGATGGACTTTCCGATGAAGTTGAAGCGGCTTTAGGAACGGATATTACTAAGAGTGATACTGACGGCGATGGTTTTGGTGATAAGGCTGAAGTATTGGGCGGTTTTGATCCTTTGAAGAACGGAGGTAAAATGCCTATTGATACTAAGTATGCTGATCAGCAAAAGGGGCGCATTATTTTAGCGGTAGATGGTAATAAGGACGCCTGGTATGTAAATCCGGCTGATGGTAAGCGCTATTTCCTTGGACGCCCAGGAGATGCCTATAAAGCGATGCGTAGCGTTGAATTCTGGACTAAGAACTATAAGAGTCAGTAGGTAATTAGATATAATACAGGAGGGGAAAAACAATCTATGTTTGTTATGGGTTGTTTTTTGTTGGCTTATGCAAGGAAGGCCTCGGTTAATCCTCGGGCGGAGACTGTCCTCTTATAAGCTAATTATTATATATGCAAGACGTACGCGTGCGATGGCGCTTTGTTGGCGCCGGGGCAATACTGTGTATCGCTTTTCTTTGGGCGATTCTGAGGTATGGTTCCTACTCCCTCTATATTCCTTATGTTTGGGAAACCTTGAGGGCGCCGCGAAGTGAAACGCCGCTTAAGGCATATGAGGGATTTCAGACTGCTCTCAAAGATAATAATATACATTTGGCTTTACGATATATATCACGAGAAAATAGATCAAAATATCGCCATTTACTAGAGGATGCTGAAATGCAGAAGCGGCAAATTGAAGGCAGTAGTAATTTTAAGGAATTATATAAAGTTGATTGTGCCGCTCAAGAAGTTTGTCGTCAGAGTGCTGTCTAT
>CALMNI010000188.1 GCA_937868555.1 uncultured bacterium
GTAGGTATATGATTGCGCTTGATGGGTCAATCCATTCAACCCTACCGGCCGTAGCATTTGCTGTCCAGGATGACTACGGCACGGCAATTGTCATCAGCAGATGGGGTTAGGAGACGGCAATGATTTCAATGAATCAGAGTCACTTCTACACTGGGCGCTGGCTTTCTAGCATCGGTCGCACTGAAGACGAATGGAAAGCAGCGCAAATCGAGACCGCTCGTAAAGAGATAATGCGAGACTATGCCGAAAAACAACGGCAAATGGCAGATTGGTGCGCTGTGGCATGGAGGAATAGCAACCATGCTTGATATAGGAAAAATCATAGAAGACCACGGGAAATGGCTGCGCCAAGAAGGAGGGAAGCAAGCCGACTTGCGCCTTAAAAATCTAAGGGGAATCAATCTACGCGGGGCAGACCTTAGATATTCAATTCTAAGGTGGGCGGATATGGAGGGAGCCGATTTTACTGGGGCCGATATGACAGGATCAGATATAAGGGACTCGTGCCTGATGGGCGCCATTCTAGTTGGCGCTAATCTAAGCGATGTTGATTTACGCGGGGCTAATATGACCAATTCCGACATTACTATGGCCAACATTACTGGAGCCGACATGTCTTGGGTAAAGCTGGATGGAGCAAAACTTGATATGGCGATTTTTATAAATAAAAGAGGGTAAGTCTATGGCCTGGTATTTGTCTTTCCTAGAGCAGCTTGCCCGCGATCATTCATTGTGCGGCGAGGCGGCTTACAGTAGCCGGATTATGGGCGATGTGATGGTGAGACTATGAAAAGCAAAATCAGCTTGCAAGAATACGCTGATAGTATTCTTGTTAAAGAATACCGGCAGCCGCTGAAAACGCTGCAAGAGGCGGTTACAGAAAACGGGTGGGGTCCAGTAGAGAACCCAACATGCTGCGAAAATCAAATCAACATTCACTCAATTATTGGATTTGCATTTTTCGCGCAGTGCTCCGTGTGCGGCAAGTTTATTGCCGATGTTGCTGGGCCAATTTTCAGCGAAACAGAGTCATCTGTCAGAGTTATAGATCAAAACCAGTTTGGCTCTAATGCAGATTGGTCCCGGACGTGGATAGCTGGAAAGCAGCCGAGGGGGAACACATGAGAAAGAAATGGCGCTACAAACCGATGGCAACACCAGTTCAGGCGAATCCTAAGAAACGCAAGCCGATGGCGACTAAGGTTAGTCTAGCGAGAAGTATCGCTAGGGGATGGCTTCGTTCCGCGTCGGCGGTATGCGGAGGTGATCTATGAATGGGCATTTTGTTGACAGCGAGACGATGGCAACGGCTTC
>CALMNI010000189.1 GCA_937868555.1 uncultured bacterium
CGCTTCTTTGTTGCCGGAAAATGATGCTTCTTTGCTCTTCGTTAATTCCGGGATGTTCCCCTTGGTTCCGTATTTGCTTGGACAAAAGCATCCGGCGGGCAAGCGCTTAGTTGATTCTCAGAAATCATTTCGAACCGAAGATATTGAGGAGGTTGGTGACAACCGACATAATACTTTTTTTGAAATGCTTGGCAACTGGTCACTGGGGGATAAAGAGGCCTTTGAGGATGGAACAGCATATTGGAAATCGCAGCAATTAAGCTGGTGGTATGAATTTTTAGTTGAAGTATTGAAAGTTGACCCATCAAAATTGTATCAGTCTGTCTACGCAGGTTCCGCAGATGGTCAAATTCCTAAAGATACTGAATCAATCGAAGCTCTACTGCAGATTTTTGCTAAATATAATATTGATGCAGACGAGGGGGCAATGACACTTGGTAAAGGCGCTGACGGCCCGGGCGAAGAAGTTGATTTTAAAAGCAAACAACGAATTTTTGCGTATCGAGATAAGAACTGGTGGCAGCGCGGGGATGCCGTTGGCGAATTAGGCGGGCCTGATTCAGAAACTTTTTATGACACCGGTAAAGCGCATGATCCTAAATACGGAAGATTTTGCCATGTTAACTGCGATTGCGGACGTTTTATTGAAATTGGTAATTCAGTGTTCATGCAGTATCAGAAAACCGAAAATGGCTGGAAAGAACTTCAAAATAAAAATGTTGACTTTGGTGGAGGGCTAGAACGTCTTACTATGGCCTTGCAGGAAAACCATAGTATGTTCCTATCTGATTTATTTGTTGAAGCAATTAGTAAAATTGAAACTTTGTCTGGAAAAAAGTACGAAGATAATAACCGACCCTTTGAAATTATTGCTGATCATCTCAAAGCAGCGACCTTTATTATGGGTGATGAAAAGGGGATAGGTCCATCAAACACCGATCAGGGCTATATTGTAAGGCGCTTAATACGCCGAGCGATTCGTTTTGGGCGCGAGCTGGGTATTATCGAAGGACCATGGACAAAAAGTATTGCTGAAATTTATATACGCAATTACAGAGAGGTGTATCCGGAATTGGGTTCTAATCAAGCTTTTATAATTGAGCAGTTAGAAAAAGAAGAAATTAAATTTAGCGAAACTTTAGAAAGAGGGGAAAGGGAATTTGCCAAACTTTCCGGAAGTATTAGCGGGGAACAAGCGTTTGATTTGTATCAAAGCTATGGATTTCCTATTGAAATGACAATGGAGTTAGCTAAAGAGAAAGGATTCAGCGTTGATGAAAAGGGATTTGAAGCTGAATTGCTTAAGCATCAAGAATTATCTCGAACCGCGGCTGCTGGGAAATTTAAAGGGGGATTAGCTGACCATAGCGTTGAAGTTACTCGCTTGCATACCGCTACTCATTTATTGCTAGCAGCATTACGTAAGGTTTTAGGCGATCATGTGCAGCAAAAAGGCAGTAATATTACGGGAGAGCGTTTGCGCTTTGATTTTCCGCATCCCGATAAAATGACCTCTGAGCAGATTGCAGAAGTTGAAAAATTAGTTAATGAAGCGATTGCCGCAAAGCTTCCTGTTCATTTTGAAGAGTTGGCTCTTGATAAGGCTCGCGAAGTTGGCGCTAGCGGAGTGTTTGATTCTAAATACCAGGATGTAGTCAAGGTTTATTTCATGGGCAATCCTGATAACTATTTCAGCAAAGAAATTTGCGGTGGTCCTCATGTTGAAAATACTGGAGAATTAGGACATTTTAAAATACTTAAAGAAGAAAGCTCTTCGGCGGGCATTAGGCGCATTAAGGCGATATTAGAATAGTGCTAATATTAAATAAAATTGACTGAAAAGTATTATCGGCTTGAAACCCTTGACATTTCTCGTCTCGGCCTATATAATATTTTTACACGTAATATATCAACATTTCTTTACGTTTACAGTCTTAATTTCTTACCAAGAATTTGGTAAATAAGTATTTACCAAGTTTTTTGTTGTTTTTGGATGACAGACACTAGCAATTCAAAAGATTTTATTGAAGTGGAAGGCGAAGTTCTTGAACTCATGCCCGCCACTTCATTCAAAGTACGGCTCGATAACGGCCATGAGATTTTAGCCCATCTTTCAGGCAAAATGAGAATGTTTCGCATTCGCATTGCCCCGGGAGATAGGGTTAAGGTTGAAATGAGCCCCTATGATTTAACAAAGGGACGGATTACTTACCGTCTGTAATTTATAAGCATGAAGGTACGAGCATCAGTTAAGAAAATTTGCAAAGACTGCAAAACAATCCGCCGCAACGGTCGGGTTATGGTTATTTGCAAAACCCCTAAGCATAAACAGCGTCAGGGCTAAATATAAAGTATGGCAGTACGTATCGCTGGAATTACCATCCCTAATGACAAGCGCGTTGAAATCGCCTTAACGTATATTTTCGGAATTGGCCGACATACGGCTAATAAAATTTTGGTTTCAGCCAAAGTTAATCCCGATACCCGCGTTAAGGATCTTGGAGAAGAGGAAGCGAACCGCTTGCGCGTTTTGATTGAAAAAGATATGAAAGTTGAAGGCGATTTACGCCGTGATGTCAGCGCAAACATTAAGCGTTTGCGTGATATTAACGCTTATCGCGGTACTCGTCATGCCAAGCATCTTCCCGTACGCGGCCAGCGAACTAAAACTAATAATCGAACCGTACGCGGCAACGTCCGCCGTACTGCCAGCTCGGGCAAGAAGCCATCGGCACAAAAGACTTAATATTATTTTCCTATGTCCGAAGATCAAAAGACAACTGACGTTGAAAGCTCTACCGCTCCTGTAGTGGAAGAAAAAACACCAAAGGCAGAAATTGCGCTTGACGATAGTCTTGAAGCAACCGTTGAAGTTAAGCCCGAAGGTGAAATTTTGGAAGAACTTCCTGAGGAAATTAAGAAAAAATTAGAAAAGCAAAAGGCCAATCGCCAAACAATGAAAGGCAAAAAAAAGAAGAAAACGGGCGATAAGCGCGTAACTTCTGGTAAGGCTTTTGTTAATTCGACCTACAACAATACAATTATTACATTAACGGATAATGCTGGGAATGTTCTTTCTTGGTCTAACGCCGGCTTGGCTGGCTTTAAGGGACCTAAGAAGTCAACGCCGTACGCTGCGCAAATCATTACGCGCATTGCTGTTGAAAAAGCCAAAGAATACGGCTTATCTGAAGTAAAAGTTTTTGTTAAGGGTGTTGGTACTGGTAGAGAATCAGCTGTTCGCGCCTTAAACGCTAACGGTTTGAATATTACCTATATCAAAGATATTACTCCTTTGCCGCACAATGGCTGCCGCAGCCGCAAGCCGCGTCGAGTTTAATTATTTTATAAGTAATTTACGATCATGCCCGGAGCAATGATGCAATCAAAACGTCCAAAGAAGCAAAGTACTTTCGCTTTGCAACTTTTGGAAAAGCAAAAGGCCAAAAAAATGTACGGTCTTCGTGAAAAGCAATTCTTCTTGACTTTCTTGAAAGCAAAGAAGAAGGGCGATGCTGGTGAAAATTTGTTACGGTTGCTTGAAATGCGCCTTGATAATGTTGTATACCGGTGCGGTTTGGCAATAACACGCGCTCAAGCCCGTCAAATGGTTAATCATGCTCAGTTTGATGTAAATGGTCAAAAAGTTGATATCCCTTCTTACCAAGTAAAAGCTGATGATGTTATTACGGTCCGTAAGTCTAAGCGTCAAAAAAAGCAGTTCAATAATTTGGATGAAAAGGTTAAGAAAGCAATTATTCCAGGATGGCTTAATTTTGATGCTAAGGAAATGACCGGCAAAGTATTGCATGAGCCGAAAAAAGAAGATCTTGATCAGTCAATTGCTAGCCAGTTAATTGTTGAATTCTATTCCCGCTAACATTTAACGTTAATGCCCCTTTTAGGGCAAACATTTTCATACGTATGAATACCATCGCATTGCCAAAAAAACTTTATTTCCTGCCCGCGGCTGAACCTTTCCGCGCGCAAGCCATTTTGGAGCCATTGGCTCCTGGTTATGGTACTACTCTTGGTAATGCCTTACGCCGCGTCTTATTAGCTTCGCTTCCGGGCGCAGCGGTTATTGGAGCTAAAATTGAAGGCGCTACTCATGAATTCATGGGACTACCGAATATTAAAGAAGACGTCCTTGAAATTTTGTTAAATTTAAAAAAGATTTGCTTGCGTCTTGATGAGGGTATTGATGAAGCCCGCCTTGAATTAAAAGCCTATGGCGAAAAAGTTGTTACGGCGGCTGACATTACAAAGCAAACTGGTGTAACTATTACTAATCCGGAATCAGTTATTGCGCACTTAACCGATATGGGTGGACAGCTTAACGTTGAAATTTTTGTTCGCCGCGGCGTTGGTTATGAAACAATTGAACAGCGCGAAGAAAAAAAGAAAGAATTAGGCTATATTGACGTCGACTCTATTTACTCCCCAGTGTTAACAGTTGGCTTGGATATTGAAAACGTCCGCGTTGGTAAAATGGTTAACTGGGAAAAGCTTATTCTTGATATTCAAACAGACGGCACTATGAGCGTAGAGGAAGCTTTCCGCGCTTCGGCTGCTATTTTGATTGAACAGTTCAATGCTGTTCTTGCCTTGCCAACTGGTGAAGATTCTGAACCGGCTGCCGTTTCTCAAGAAGAAGCTGTTGCAGAGACAGAATCCACTGAGGATGTTGAAACCGCCGAGGAGGAAGCAGCTGATGAAAAACCTAAAAAGAAAGGTAAGAAATAATTAATTTGTATGCGACACCGTAATACTGGAAAAATTCTAGATCGAAAAAAAGCGCCTCGCGAAATGATGCTTCGCAATTTAGCGGCGAGCGTGCTTTTGTACGAAAAAGTTAAGACAACCGAAGCTAAAGCAAAAACTGTCCGTTCGCTTGTTGAGCGTTTGATTACGACAGCTAAAGCAGGTGATTTAACTGCCCGGCGCGCTTTGATCAGCACTTTGCCCCAGCCTTTGGCTGTTAAGAAAGCAATGGAAGTTTTGGGCGGTCGTTATAAAGAACGCCCGGGAGGTTATACACGTCTTATAAAACTCGGTACCCGAGCTGGCGATGGCGCTGCTATGGTCCAAATCGAACTTGTTTAATGATATGCCAAAGAAACCTATTCACCGCAATCGTCACGAAATAGATGCTACTGATTTAACTATCGGCCGTTTGTCAACCCGCATCGCAACGCTTTTGCGCGGTAAGCATAAGGCTGGTTATGAACCGCATATTGATGAAGGCGATATTGTTTCAGTTACTAATATTAGCAAAATTCGCTTTAGCGGCAAAAAGCTTGCTCAAAAAGAATATTACCGCTATTCTGGTTACCCAGGCGGTTTGAAAACAAAGAAAATGTCGGAAGTATTTTCCGAAAAGCCTGGTGATGTTCTTAAGCGTGCTGTTAAGCAGATGCTTCCGCCTACGCGCTTGCGTGATGGCATGATGAAGCGTCTAACGGTTAAATAAATTTTCCTATGACTGATGCTAAAGTAAAATCTGCTCCCGCTAAGGTTTCCGAAGGCAAGACTGAAAAGGCTCGCCGTTATATTGAAATGATGGGGAAGCGCAAAACAGCAGCCGCTCGCGTTCGTTTGTACGAAGGCGGCAGCGGTAAAATAACCGTTAATGATGTTTCATTGGCCGAGTACTTTCCAGCTCCTATTGCTCAGATGATTATTGTTGAACCTTTAAAGTTAACCGCTTTAGAAACAACTCTAGACTTTACAATCCGAGTGACCGGAGGCGGAAAACAGGGACAGGCCGAAGCCGTTCGTCACGGTATTGCTAATACGCTTTTGGCAATGAATAAAGACTTGCGATCCGTTCTAAAGGCTGAAGGCTGGCTTACTCGCGATGCCCGTAAGAAAGAACGTAAGAAGCCTGGTTTAAGGAAAGCGCGCCGCGCACCGCAGTGGAGCAAGCGCTAGTTTCTATACTATATATATTTTCAAAACCCGTCGCATCAAGCGGCGGGTTTTTTGACTGTACCTTGCAAATATGATAAGGTGCAGCCAAGTTCTTACCATTTTAAATAACAAAATTATAAAATAAACCATAGGAAAGCTCATGCTGAGAGGTAAAAGAAAACAGGCAAGAGTATTTTTTATACCCTTTGTCGGCGGCCCCTGTGCCGGAAAATCTAAAGGTTTAACATATGTGGCACGAAAGCTTAGAGAGCTGGGCTATATATGTATTATTATTCCTGAATCACCAACGATGATTTTTGGAGCGGGTCTTGATCCTATGGATTTTCAGGACCCTGAGTCACGCTAC
>CALMNI010000190.1 GCA_937868555.1 uncultured bacterium
AAGACGGAGCAGTCATTACCACCGCCTCAACCTATGCAACGGGCGCACTGCTGCAAGACAAAAAAACCGGCGGCGTCTACTGGGTAATTGATGGCACTAAAGCCCCCATTTGGGATGGAGTACTGCTTAAAACAAAATTTAAAGGCCGGAAGATATTAGGAGTTACAACAACACAGCTAGCCGCTTATACAACCGTTTCCCCGGTTTCCCTCAGCGACGGCGATCTTGTGCGAACAGCAATTTCTCCCACCGTTTATGTTATTGAAAATGGCATAAAGCGACCATTTGTTTCAGGAGATGCCTTTGAAAAGCTCGGCTATAAATGGACAAACGTCATTACTGTTTCTCCCAAGATCCTCATGCTTCATGCCGACGGCGAAGCCGTTACTGTATCGCTCTAATATGCCACTTTCGTTTGCAGCAATCCTCCCTCATTCGCCACTCCTTGTCCCCAATATAGGAAAGGATAATCTGTCTTTTTTTAAGCAAACATTGGCGGGTGCCGAAATACTTGCGCAACATTTAGAAAAAGCCGAAGTGGATATGATGCTGGTTATCAGCAGTCACGGTACAATTTTGCAAGAAAACTTTGTCTGTAACATTGCGCCGCATTTCGAAGCTGACTTAAGCGCTTTTGGTGATTTAGTAACCCGCTGGGAACACACAGGCAGCCTCAGCACTCCAGCTCGCATGCAACAGCAGGTTACCCGTCCTCTTTCTATAAAATTAACAAGTGAAAGCCTCGATTATGCTTCAGCAATTGCCCTCTATTTGGCGAAGGTGCCGGAACGCATTCCAGTTGCCGCTCTCACGGTTCCTCCCCAACCCAGCGAAACGCTTTTTTCAGCGGGCAAATCTATACAAGAATATATTGTTAACGAAGAAAAAAGAATTGGCGTTATTGCCTCAGCTGATCTCTCCCATCGACTCAATAAAAAATCGCCCGCCGGTTACTCAGCTAAGGCAAAAAAGCTTGAACAGAAAATTTTGGATCATCTCGTCCGAGGCGAACATAAAGATATTCTCAATATCACGCCTGCGGCTATTGAGGATGCCGCTATTGAGGATCTGGGCGTCATTATAAATTTCTTAGGCATTATTCATGGTTTTAAAACTGAGGCGTCTTTATTATCGTACGAGAGTCCTTTTGGGATTGGACACCCTGTCGTTCATTATCAATTATCTTAAAAAAATATTTCCACTGATCAGCTCCGGCTGTCAACTCTTTAGTATCATTCATCGCCCGCAAGATTGCTGCTTTCGGCAAATCCCGACAGACTTTAAAAACAGAACTTTTTTTGAACGCCGGAATACCAAGCTCTTTAATGACGTGCAGAGCCAAATCCTGCCATTGATATGCCGGCGGCGCCTTAAGCGCATTTTTTTTATTAGCTAAAATGTCTTTAAGCAATGAGGCTTCAATTCTTTCCATATATTTTTTACAGTATAGCATGTCCTGGCTACTTTATAAATTAAAAGGCT
>CALMNI010000191.1 GCA_937868555.1 uncultured bacterium
CTGAAATTAAAATATTATTTAGAATAGGGAGGTTGGTATTTTTTTGTGCTATATGATTAACAGCATATACGGCTGCTTTCAAGTTTTTCTGTAGGCTTATTATATTCATATATAATATATATAACTAATAACAGTAATAAAGGAGTGGAAACGGGGGAAAACTTTTTTTGTCTAATAAATAAAGGAAAAAAAATTTATTTGCTGTGGGTGAGCGTGGGGATAATGTCTGTGGAAAAGGGGGATGAAATTCACAAAAGATTGATTTGGGGATAAGTAGGTCGAGTTATTCAGGTTAGCCACACATAGAAATAAGAGTTTTTAACAGGGTTATGCACAAGAATAATTAGA
Organism: uncultured bacterium; assembly: GCA_937868555.1. GTDB lineage: Bacteria > Patescibacteriota > Patescibacteriia > Patescibacteriales > Patescibacteriaceae > Patescibacterium. The sequence continues at coordinate 349 of CALMNI010000191.1, forward strand.
CCTGAAGAAGTTGGCGTATGGAAAGCAGCTGCTGTTTTAGTTTTTGATTGTGTTTAAGGTCTTCATTAATTTTATTGCAGGCATGAATTGCGGTGGTGTGGTCACGTCCACCAATTTCATGCCCTATGGAGGGGAAAGATGCGCTAATTTCTTCCCGCAAGAGAAACATGGTAATTTGGCGCGGCGTAACAAGTTCTTTTTTTCTACTTTTTCCAATTAAATCCTTGATTTCAATATCGAAAAATTTTGCCACCGCTTCAATTACATGTTTGCTGGTAATTGAATTTTCTCTAAATTCTATCAGTGTGGCTGAGAGAATATTACGTGTTAATTCTAGGGTGGGCTGTAAATTATTGAATTCGTAGTGGGTTATTAGTCGCGTTAATGCGCCTTCAAGCTCCCTAATATTAGTTTGAACATTTTGTGCAATGTATAACAAGATTTCAGCAGACAAAGGAAAGTTTTTTTCTTGGCATTTGTTTTCCAAAATAGCTAGTTTTGTTTCAAGGTCTGGCTGGGTTATATCAGCAATCATTCCCCATTCAAAACGTGATAGAAGTCTTTTTTCGAGAGCTGGAATAGCTTTCGGGGGCCTATCCGAGGTTAATACGATTTGCCGATTGGTTTGGTGTAGTTCATTAAAAGTGTGAAAAAACTCTTCTTGAGTCCCGTCTTTGCCGGCCATGAACTGAACATCATCAACAAGGAGAAGGTCGACGTTTCTATATTTCTCTTTTAATTGTTTTGCTCGGCCGGAGCGAACTTCGTTTATGTAGTCGTTTGAAAATTTTTCTGAGGTAACATATAAAATTTTGTCCGTTTTTTTAGAAAGTTCGTTTCCTATTGCCTGTAGGAGGTGGGTTTTACCAAGCCCAACGCCGCCGTAAATAAACAGCGGATTATAGGCTTTTCCGGGGTTGTTAGCAACTGCTTGGCAGGCAGCATATGCTAACTCGTTCCCTTTGCCCACAATAAAACTTGAAAAAGTATAATAATTATTTAACCCAAAGCGGTTTGTTCCCGCACTTTTTTGCGGCTCAGTTGTTTTTGGGGCGGCGTTTTTTGCTTCACCTTTTTCAACCGTAAAAGTGTTTGGATTATTCGGCGCAGGCCGACGGCTTTCAATTTTATATGTGATTTCTTTTAACTGTTCTTTGGTGATGTTTTTAAATGCGTTAAGAATTTCTTGGTAGTATTTTTTTTGCAACCATGTTTGGGTAAAGGTGTTGGGAACACAGATAACCACGCGCCCGTTTTCATAGGAGTGGATATAGGTGTTTCTAAACCACGTCGTAAAGCTAGCTTTTGACAAAGTAAGCTCGATTTCACCAAGCACTGCTTGCCACAACTGTTCAAAGTCCATGAGGGTTTGTTTCGTATGAATAACTCTGCCATTATAGCAGTAAGTACTAATTACCAAAAGCCAAAGCTTTGTTTATAAACTGTTAATAATTAGTGAATAACTCTTTATTATTGACGGCACCAAGTAATAATGATATGGTAGAAAACGTACCTATGCCATTTTTAGTAAGGGTTGGCTTGGCAATAGCGTGTCATTAGCCGCCCATCACCAGTAATACGTATGCCAAAACGAACCTACCAGCCAAATGTGAAGCGTGCTAAAAGAAAGCATGGTTTTCGCAAGCGGATGCAAACTAATAACGGCCGTGCTGTTATTAAGCGCCGTAAAACAAAGGGCCGGAAAAAATTGACTGCCTAACCTTCCTCTATGCTGCCTAAGGCCGCTCGGATACGATTAACCCGCGATTTTGAGCGGGTTTTTTCCGCCCGTCGTTCACTTTCGGGTCGTTTTGTGCGCATGGCTTTTGTTTCAGCAATTGGTTCCCAGAGCCGTCTAGGGATCATAACTAGTACCAAGGTTAGTAAAAAGGCAACCATACGCAATAAGCTGCGCCGCCGCGTGCGATCTATAATTGCCCCCGCCCTCCCCCTATTAAAGCCGTACGTTGATATAGTTGTAATGTGCCAACCAGCGGCCGCAACCGCTTCTTTTAAAGATTTTGAAAACGATGTAAGGTCTTGTTTGCACAGAATATTCCCTAATATTGTATGATTGGTTCATATTTGTTAGAAATTCCCCGAACAGTAGTAATTGCTTTATTGCGTTTATATCAAAAAACGCTTTCTCGCGACCATGGCTGGGCAAAAATATTTTCTCCTTACGGACACTGCAAGTTCTACCCTAGTTGTTCAGAGTATGCTATTCAAGCAATTGAACAAAAGGGCCTTATTACGGGGGCGATTTTGGCCATGTGGCGCATTTTAAAATGTCATCCGTGGAGCAAGGGGGGAAATGACCCAGTAGTGTAGTATAATGGACGAATAAGCCGACTAATAAAGTTTTTATTATTTTGTTTACTTGTTCATTAGCTTTTAAACTATTATGGTTAATTTTTTTACGGCGGTTTTTTACCAGCCAATTCTCAACCTAGTTGTTGCAATTTATAATATATTACCCGGCCATGACATTGGCTGGACAATTGTTATATTAACAGTGATTATTAAGGCCGTTTTATATCCTTTATCTAAAAAGGCTATCGAAGGGCAAAAGTCTTTACAAAATCTTCAGCCTAAGTTGGAGGAAATTAAAAAAAAGCATGCCGGGGACAAGGAAGCGTCCAGCCGAGCAATGATGGAATTATATCGGCAAGAAAAAGTCAGTCCCCTTTCTTCGTGTTTACCACTTTTAATACAACTTCCATTTTTTTGGGCAATTTTTAAGGTTTTTCGTGATGAATTGATGGGAAAAAGCCTAATCATGATTTATCCTTTTATTTCTAACCCAGGAACATTAAACCCTCTTGCCTTTGGATTTATAGATTTTTCTAAGCCTAATATAGTTTTGGCATTTTTGGCTGGTATTTCTCAGTATTTCCAAGCAAAAATGATGCCCATGCGCCCGGCGGCGGCAAAAAGTGATGGGGCAAAAGATGAAAACATGATGGCAATGATGAATAAGCAAATGCTTTATTTTATGCCAGCTTTAACGATATTCATTTGTTTTACGCTTCCTAGCGGCTTGGCTTTTTATTGGCTTATTTCAACCTTATTGACAATAGCTCAGCAGTGGTGGATATTCCGTAAGCTTAAAGATCCAAACAGCACCGATCCAAAAGTTATTGAAGGAGAAATAATTAAATAAAGTCGTCACTCAAGCCCCCTATTTTAAAATAGGGGGCTTTTGTTATTGTCAAAAACAAATCACCCCTCGCCAGTGGAACTGGAAAGGGGTGGTAATAATATAGGTAATAAAAAAGGGGCCCAACTAGGGCCAATTTTTATAAAAAAAATTAATTTATACCCATCTGTTGAGCCCCATCCCTAGGAGGTCTTTAATTAAGCACTCTCAGGGACAAGGCCTGGTTGATTTGAGGCCGGCTCTTTAACCGGCCAGTGGATAATCTTAAGCTTGATGCTAAGGTAATCCTTTCTTGTATTTTTGTTTTGGGGCCGTATCAACTCCGACCCAAAATTAAGCCAGTATAAAGATAGAAGTTATTCCTCAAGATCGACAGCGTCGTCTTGTAAAAAACTTCTTAATCGCAAAGAGCAATTGATATCTAAAGTATAGCACATTTTTAAGACTCATGCAATGGTCTTGTCAAATAAAGTAAATATTTGTTTAATATTAGTTTTAATTTAGTATAACAAAAAGAAAAATTCAAAGTTTTCAACAGGTTAAGTCCACAAAAATGTAGACTTAAAATAAAAAGTTATACACAAAATCCACTACTTATCCACAGATTTTGTTAAAATAATAAGTCCACAAAAATGTGGACTTAAATATCTGCGCCATTTCTGTGAAAGCGGGAAACAAGGTTCTAGATTTTTTGCTTTCGCAGGAATGATCAGGCTTTCTTTGGAGCTTAGAGAGGTCACGGTGGGAGTCGAACCCACGAATAGTGGTTTTGCAAACCACGGCCTTGGACCACTTGGCGACGTGACCATGCACAAGAATTACTATAACAGGTTTATTTTTCTAAAACAAGAAAGCCCCGTGGGGCTTTCTTGTGGATTAGTGATTACTATTCAAGGACAATAACCTCGGCATGTCTGACTCCAAACTGCAGCGCGTCTTTTCTTGTCTGCATCCATACGTCAACGCGAGTAGTATAGCGTTTATTTGTTCTATCGCGAACTACGAAAACGCGATCACCAAATAGATCAGGAATTATAACTTCGGTTCCAAAGGGAAGAGCGTTGGTGGCAATAGTATCTTCAATCCCGTGTTCGCAAACATTAAACCCGTTTGCTGTTATGCAAGGACTGGGATCTGTTTGAGCAACTTCTGAGTTGTACGCTGTTAACGTAACAAACATACGTTTTGATCCAGTGGGCGTATTGCCAGCCGTAGCAATAGAAAAATCTTTATTTTTATGGGATTTTTTTGCTGCGAGAAGAGGGCTGTCTGTTTTAGGCTGATTAATAACCTTAAAGTTTTTTGCAAATGCAAGGTTTGTTTCAGTGGGTTCAATTTCCGGAGCAGAGTGAATTCTTTCAAAGCGATGAGTTGAACTTGAAGGAGACTTAATTACAACGTAAGCTGTTTTCTCCTGTACATCCATTACCTCATTGTTATTTAAGGAAGCAAAGGCTGGGCTTACAAGAAAGTTATGAAGAATGGTAACTAAAATGAAAGCAACAAGGTTCTTCATTGTGCGGCGTTTAATAAAATATGATGTGTAGTGGTTGTATATATTCATATATTTCCCAAAATAAAAATCCCCCAGTCAAGCATAGAGGGGAATTTCTTAACAACATTCTAGCATGACATGAGAAATATGTCAAGACCTAAAACAAGACTATTGTCAAATATTGATAAATAAATTGGCTAATATTAGCAAATATTAAAAAATTAAATTAGGAAAATGCTTAATATTAGCCATTTTATTGTAGAGATCTAGATTAATCGCTATTCCTTCTATGCGGATATTTTCTTCCGGAATATCTCTAGCCGCACAATACTTCCACGATGATCTTCTTAGGAAGCAAATTTTTTTATGAGAAAAATGATATTCAGCTAATCCAAAGCTACTGCTAAGTCTAGTCTTAACTTCAACAAAAATTATATTATTATTGTGCTCAGCTATCAAATCAACCTCATCTCTTCCAATATGGTAGTTTTTATGAACAATTTCATAGCCATTTCTTAGAAGATACTGCTTAGCAATTTCTTCGCCTATTTTTCCATAGTTTTGATTATGATTCATATGTTTTTGGTGGAACATACAAATTTTATGAAATGTTCCAAGTAGAACAAAAACCCCCACCGTAATGGAGGGGGTTTTAGAATAGTGATTTATGGGAGGTATTTCTTTATTTCGTCTTCTCGGGAATTTGTAAAGGTTTGCGTGTGCTTGGGCTTTTGTTTAAAAATATTAAACAACCAAAGGGCAGCAATTATAAACCAAATTACATACCAGTAGCGAGAACGAAAGTATGGTATTAATTCATAATTAAAGAAAGCCAGCGCTAAACCAATAATAAGATTGGCAAAACAAAAGTTTCTTAACCTTTCCGAAATAATTCTAGGAATTCCGATTTTCTTTAATAAGCCTAAAATAGAGGAAATTCCAATAACAGTAAAAATAACACAAAGTCCCAAAAGAAGGCGCTTGGTTTCCCATTGAAGAGGCTCAGGGCGTGAGTTAAACCAGTAAATCCAGGTTAGGTAGTTCATAATAATTAATTAATTTTTTTCAGCAACTATTCCATAATGATATGGTCCCGCAGCAAATTGGTCAATAACCCTAAGTTCATAAATATCCAATAATTCAATAATATGCTTTGATTCTATTCTTTGATTCTCTAGCGGACCAAAGGGAGATGCCTCTTTTTTCCAATCTACAATGATCAGTTTTGCCTGTGGTAAGAGCAATCTAGCACTTTCTTTAATCATTTTTTGGGTATCTGTTGATTGGCTTATTGTATTAATTAAGAACGCCGCTGAAAGCGAATTGCTAGCAATAGGCACTCCATTTTCCTTTTCAAGATCACCTTGAATAATACTAATATGAGAAAGGCGATGATGAATAACGTCTCGCCGAGCCGAATCAATGGCCTCAGGTAAAATATCAACTCCATATACGTTCCCGTTTTTTCCAACGAGCGCAGAGAGTGCATATAAAAAAAATACAGAACGACCACACCCTAAATCAGCAACACTGGTAGCTTCTGCAATAGCGGCACGTTTAATAATTTCATCTATGGAAATTAAAGAAGTTTTAGTTGGTAGGATGGGCATATATGCAATTAACACACAAGTTATCCACAAAAATTTATTTATCTAATATTAGCCATTCAAGATAGATAAGTCTACAAGATTGTAGACTTATTAACAATATATTTTTCTTAGTATAGTCTACGATTTAGTGGACTTAAATAGACTTTAAGTTGGGTGGATTTTTGCTGTTTAGATATTTTGAGGGTGGACCATAAGGGACTTGAACCCTTGACCTCTTCCATG
>CALMNI010000192.1 GCA_937868555.1 uncultured bacterium
ATTTATTTATTTAACACATAATATATAGATACTACACTAATAACGAGGTTTATAAATTTTTATCTGAAAATTTGAGATCCTTGCAAGTAGCATGCTTTGTGTCTGCGTAATTCTTCCCTTCTTACTTTTCCTTGGTTATTGGCTATTTTGAATTGAAAATAACATTACATATTGAATTTTTACATACTAGATCGGGTTGCGCACCTACGGAGCGCGGGATGATTTTTCGTTATCCATTTGTTACCAAACTTTAGCCCCTACGGGGCATTGATTATTCCAATACAGCGTTCATCCTTGGCCGAGGCGCTCTCCAGACAATAAACCTTTTACTTTTCCTTGGTTATTGGATATTGGCCATTTAATCAAAGGTCAATCAGCATCCACCCCATTCCTAATTCCTTATTCCTAATTCCTAATTCCTAATTCCCCATTCCTCATTCTTCACTCTTTCCCGCTGCATATCAGATGATATGGCGGGCTTTGTCCGCCGAAGCATTAGCGTAGGAGGAATCACAGCGGCGCTGCGACATTTTTTACTCTTCAATTTTCTCTCTTCCCTCTTCATTTTTCTCTTTGCCCTATGCTCTATGCCCTATGCATTCTGCTCCGTATCTTTGCGCCCCTAAATCAACAAGCACTGATATGTCCGCCGATCTGTTTAAAGACATCGTATCCCATAGCAAAGAGTATGGTTTTATCTTCCCATCCAGTGAGATCTATGACGGTCTGGGAGGGGTATATGACTATGGATCCTATGGCGTGGAGCTTAAAAACAATATCAAAGCCTATTGGTGGAAAGCGATGGTCCAGAATCACGAGAATATCGTCGGCCTGGACTCGGCGATCATGATGCATCCCAAGATCTGGAAGGCCTCAGGGCACGTGGATGCGTTTAACGATCCCCTGGTGGACAGTAAGGCTTCCCAAAAGCGATACAGGGCCGACGTATTGATTGAAGAGGCTTTGGAAAAAATCATGGCGAAGGCCGACAAGGAAATCGAAAAGGCCCGCAAGCGCTTTGGAGATGCTTTTGATGA
>CALMNI010000193.1 GCA_937868555.1 uncultured bacterium
ACAGCGCAGCGACGCCGACGAATATTCGCGCAAGATCCTGCTCACGGTCACCGGCTCGGAGCGGGTCGCCGAGCTGGGCATCGTGCGGCTGAGCATGGGCTATCTGCCCGCGCCCGTTCGCGTTCAGCGGCTAATTGCCTAATTTCCTCAGGCAATTCTTCAGTTATTTTTCCAAGGGTTAAATTCAAGCCCAATACTTCGTCAAAGCGTTGAATAGTTGCCGCCTTAACATCATCCGCCAGCGTAGACTTTAATACCGATTGCAATACAGCCACTGCTTGCGGCATATTCAAATCATCATTAATCGCCGCCAAAAATTCGGCTTCACAGGCCTCGTCAACTTTGCCAATTTCATGAGGCAGAGATTCTAAGGAACGGCGTATATTTTTCAAAGCGGCATCGGCTTGCTGAAGCATGCCGGCTTTATAGCTCATAGGCTTGCGATAATGCGTTAGAAGACAAGCGTACCGAAAGGCCAAAGGATCAACGCGTTCCTCGCCCGTAACCAGTTCTAAGGTCAAAATATTGCCAACGCTTTTTGACATTTTTTCATCATCTCCCACATTCAAAAAGGCGCCATGTATCCAATAATTAAAAAACTTCTCGCCCGTTGCCGCTTCTGATTGAGCGATCTCATTCGTGTGATGGATATTAATATGATCAACCGCTCCGCAGTGTATATCAAGATGGCCTTTTAAAAAATGCAAACTCATTGCCGAGCATTCAATGTGCCAACCCGGGAAGCCGGCTCCCCACGGCGACTCCCATTCCATTTGCCGCTTTTCCCCCGTTGTATTGAATTTCCACAAGGCAAAATCCGTAGGATTCTTTTTCTCGCTGTTTTTTTCAATGCGCGCTCCTTCTTTTAATTCTTCCAATTTAAGATGGCTCAGTTTATTGTAATTAGGAAATTTTTCCGTATCAAAATAAACCCCGTCTGATGTTACATACGTGAAACCCTTCGCTTCTAGTTCCTTAATTAAATCAATCTGCTCTTGAATATAATCCGTCGCCTTGCACCATACATCCGGCTCATTAATATTTAACAGGTGCAAATCTTTTTTAAAAGCCGAAAGGTAATAGTCGGCAATCTCCCAGGCTGTCTTTCCTTCGCGCGCCGCCCCTTTTTCCATTTTATCTTCGCCCATGTCCCCATCTCCGACTAAATGCCCGACATCGGTAACATTCATCACTTGGCGGACAATATAGCCGTTATACAACAAAACGCGCTTCAAGAGATCTTCAAAGACATATGTCCTAAGATTTCCTATGTGCGCGTAATGGTAGACTGTTGGGCCGCAAGTATATAAGCCCACGGGGGTACCGATGGGAACAAATTTTTCCTTGCTTCGGGAAAGGGTGTTATATAAACTT
>CALMNI010000194.1 GCA_937868555.1 uncultured bacterium
CTGCCCTGCTACTTCAAAAGTAACGCTTTTTAAGCCACACTCGTTGCCCGCCGTTCGCTCAATCAACTCGACAGACCAATTTTTTCGCTCAGCGAAACGAAAAAACATTCGCTCAAGCATCTCAGTCCAATCTTGGGCATCCACTCCTCCGGTACCTGCATGCAAAGAAATAATGGCGTTGCTTTCATCATGTGGTCCGGAAAACATAACAAAAAATTCCAAATCCGCAAAACGTTTTTTTAATTCTTCAAACTGCTTTTGCGCCTCCTCTAAAAAAGTGGGGTCGTTTTCACGCTGGGATAAAGCGATTAGCTCTTCAAGCTCTGTTGTTTCATCGAGTAATTTTTTCCAAGCCAGCGCTTCTTGCTCCAGGCCATCAGCTAAACGCCCAACTTCGACTGCTTTCGTACGATCATTCCAAAAATCCGGGCTGCTCATCTGAGCTCGTAATTCAACTACTTTTTCGAATTTTCGATCAATGTCAAAGTAACCTCCATGTCCCAGAGATCCGCTCGCGCAGTTCTTCAATATTTTTTAAAAAGTTTTCCATGTTATTGTTTTATTTCTTCAAGCAGAATAGAAATTTCTTTTTCTTTTCCTTCGCGCAGTAGTTTTATCTTTAGATGATCCCCGGGCTTTGCTTCGGCGACAATTTTTGCCAACGAGTCATCTTCATTAATTTTCTTTCCACCGGCCTCAAGAATAATATCTTTTTCAAGGATTCCTGCTTTGTCAGCCGGTGAATTCTTTATCACTGCCGGTTGTGCATTACCTATTCCTCGTATTACCCAAGCGCCATAGTCTTTTGATAATTTATTAGCCGCCGCAATCTCGGGTGTAATAACAATATATCGAACGCCTAACCATGCTCGAATGAGTCGGCCATTTTGGCGGACATTATCAATGGTGTTTTTTACTTGATCAATAGGAATAGCAAAACCTATATTTTGCGCATTTTGAGCAACCGCTACATTAATGCCAATAACTGCTCCATCTGTATTCAGCAATGGTCCGCCCGAATTTCCGGGGTTAATAGAGGCGTCTGTTTGAATTAATCCGTTTAATTGTTCGCTATCAAAACCCATTCCTTCAAAAGCAGTGATTGATCGGGAAAGCCCAGAAATAACTCCAGTAGAAACAGTATTACTAAATTCTCCCAAAGCATTACCAATAGCAATCACTTCCTGACCCGGCTTAAGTGAGGCGCTGCTGCCAAGCGGCAGTGTGGGCAAGTTATCAGCATCAATTTTTAAAACTGCTAGATCGTTTAAAGGATCCCTAGCTAATACTTTTGCCGCATATTTTTTTCCATCGGTCAAAACAATAGTATATTCCGCGTCGGCATCTTCAACGACGTGCTTGTTAGTAACAACAAGCCCATCTGAGGAAACAATAAAACCGCTGCCTCCGCCAATTTCGCGCTTTTCATTATCCTGCTTGTCTTGACCCTGCGAACCATCAAAAAATTGATCTCCCATAAACTGTCGCAAAAAATCAGGAACTAGAATCTGGCTATCGGCTTTTGTTAAATTCTTGGATACTATTATGCTAACAACGGCGGGCGAGGACTTCTCAATAACTTTGATAATAGAAGCTTGCTCGCCAGTATTAGAAAGCTGAGAATTATTTTCTGGAAAACGTTCCTTAAGTACTTGTTCAAAATGATCAAGAAAGGACTGGCTTCTTGCCACTGAATCCGCCGCAAAAAACCCAGCTAAGCCGCCCATAATACTGCTAATAATAACAGCAATAATTAGTATGCTTATATATGTACGTTTTTCTGTTGCGTTCATATTTAATATAACTTCTTTTTATTAATATAAAGGCATAAATCAGCTAAACGATTGCTGTAGCCCCATTCGTTGTCATACCATGACACTACTTTTAGAAGCGTCCCGTCAATGACTGTTGTTAAAGCCAAATCAACAATGGCGCTAGCCGGGTTACCTACAATATCAGATGAGACAATAGGCTCTTCTGTCACGGTAACAATACTTTTGTACCGAGCACTCATAGAAGCTTTACGCAAAGCTATATTCACGCTCTTGGCATCAGTTTTCTTTTTCAAAATATACACTGCATCACACAAAGAGCCAACGGGAGTTGGCACACGGACAGAAAGACCATCAAAACGATTAGCAAGGGAAGGGATGGTCTTGGTTACGGCTAGCGCAGCTCCTGTTGTCGTTGGAATCATGCTCAAGGCAGCTGCCCGAGCTCGTCGTAAATCTTTATGAGGCCCATCTACTAAATTTTGATCAGCGGTATACGAATGTATTGTCGTCATTATAGCTTTATCAATCCCAAATCGCTGTCGAATAATATCAGTTACCGGAGCAAGACAATTGGTAGTGCAAGAGGCCATGGAAATAATAGTATCTCCTTTGCGAATTTTATCTTCGTTTACTCCGAGCACATATGTCTTTATATCATCGCTTTTACCCGGTGCTGACAACAATACTTTACGCGCTCCGGCGGCAATATGCGCCTGCGCTTGAGCCCGCTCTGTAAATCTTCCCGTTGATTCAATAACAATATCCACTTTGAGCTTAGACCACGGCAGAGCAGCCGGATCCTTTTCAGCTAAAATCGGAAAAGAACGCCCATTAACCTGCAAAGCGCTGGCCGTATGGGTAATCTTTTTAGTATATACACCGTAGCAGCTATCATATTTCAAAAGATGCGCTAAGGTTTTTGTGTCCGTTAAATCATTGATGGCAACTATATTCACTCCTGGTCTATCAAGGAGAGCTTTAAAAACTGCCCGGCCAATGCGGCCAAAACCATTGATTGCAATATTCATAGGAGTACAAAATAAAGAGTAAAGACAAGCTCAGTATATCAAAAAATTACCCTTTAAGCTATCTTACTTTGTACATATTCCCATACTTGTTGATACGCTTGTTCGGGACTAAGATCGCTTGTATCTAATATCCAGTCATAGTCCCCTTCATTATATAGCTCCAAAGAATAATAGGTAGCAAATCTTTTTTTGTCATTCTCAAAACGACGATCAAGCATAGCCCGAACCGCGGCAATGCTATTAAGCTCGCCAGACTCATTGCGTTTTTCTAAATCATTAAATACTCGTTCTGCGCTGATTTCTGGCCGAACCGAAAGCAATATTTTTAGAGAATGGGGAATGAAGTGCCAAGAAGTACGGCCTACTATAACAAAATTATCCTGTTCTTTTCCTAAATCAGCTTGGTAGTAATCAACCTCAGTGTCAGTGCTAGGATCATTTTCTCCAATTTTATTGTATTCCTCAATCGTCAGCCCCTTCTTAGCGGCTATTTGACGGCGTAAGGTGCCCATATCATAGTATGGCCAGCCCAAATCGGCTGCCAACCGGTGAGCGATACTAGACTTGCCTGCTCCTGGCAAACCGCTAAAAGAAATGATCATATATTTACCTAGGTTAGTATTGCTAAAACTGCTTCCAACTCCGCTGGCAGCGGAATTTCAAAAGCTTGACGCTCTCCTTTGCGATCAAGAAAGGCTAATTCAACAGCTACTAAAAAAATTCTTCCTAAATGCAGCTTTTTATTTAAAGCTTTAAAACGTGGCGTAGCATACAGATCGTCGCCAGCAACTGGATGGCCATATGCCGCTAAATGAGCGCGAATTTGGTGCGTTCGCCCTGTCTTAATTCGCAATTTTAAAAGAGTATAATTATGCCAACACCGCTCGACTTCGAAAAGTGTAACAGCACTCTTACCGCTTTGGTTAAGCGGCTTTGCGGCCATTTTATACCCTTGGGTTGAACGCTCAATGCGGAAATTTATCTCCCCTTCTGTCGGCAGCTTCCCGCCATGCACCAAAGAACGGTAGTATTTGGCAACGGTGCGCTTCTGAAATTGCTCCTTCAACAAATCAAACATAGCCTGAGTCTTAGCTATAACGACTAATCCGCTTACTTCCCTATCTAAGCGATGAACGATTCCTGGACGCAGGGGATCTTCGCCCACTTTAGAAATTTTAGGAAATTTTTTTAATAGCCAATCTACAAGCGATACTTCAAACTCATCATGCGCCGGATGCATCAATAATCCAGCCGGCTTGTTAAGAACAATATAATCTGTTGTTTCAGAAATAATTTCTACGGCTGGCAATAGCGAAGGCTTTTTTATTTGCGGAACAGTAGAAATAGCGGGTACGGCCTGCCCGGAAAACTCAATCTCTTCTCCGATCTTTAAAACATAATGAGAGCTAACCTTTCTTCCATTAACACTATATATGCCATTTTTTATTTCTTTCTGCGCTTGGCTTCGTGATATTCCTTTATAAGCCGCTGCCCACACATCAAAACGCTGCCCGGCCGCGCTTTCAGTAACTACAAAACGATCATGTGTCATCATATTTCAGAAATTATTTTATTAAGATCGGCGCAAAAACGACTAAAAGTAAATACGCGCGAGGCTATTTCCGCCTCCCTACCCAAAGCTCGGCACAGCGTTTCATCTTGCTGTAAGCGCAATAATTGACGAGCTAAAGTTTCCGAGTCACTAATATCAATTAATGCCCCTGTTTTAGCAGTGATAATATCGTTTAGTCCGGCGGCCTGCGGTCCTAACACGGCCACCCCCTGACCCATCGCAATAAGTAGATCTGCGATATCATCAAGATGGGGCCGTTCGGATGCAACAACGAAAACATCGACATGGTCCAAAAAACGAGCCAAAGGAGCGGCGTCACCCACTAACCATACATGATTAGAAAGATTCATTTTTCTCAATAGCCACTGTAACGCTTTGCGATTTTCACCTTCACCGACAATAATTAATTCCATTATCGGACAAATACTCAAGGCAATACTCAAGGCGCCAAGCAAGCGCTCAATGCGATTTTTATCCAGATTTCTTACAGCGGCAGCAATCACAAAACGATGCCCCCTAGTCCCCGCTAGGGCTTTAAACAAATCATGCTGCGTTAAGGCTACACTGTCTAGTGATGCGGGGAGAACAAGACGCACGCGGGCGGTGGGGATTGCCTGCAGCCAATGATCCTGGCTCTCTTTAGAAAATACAATAATTGTCGCCCATGTTGCCGTACGTCGGTACACCCACCCAAGCAACCCGGTGGGAATTAAAGTATCCGCTTCAGGAAATATGACCCAAATAATTTTTTTTCTTCGCAAGCGCGCCCATATAGAAAAAAACCACTGCGTGTGCCGGCTTCCTAGCAATACTATGGAGGCCGTCCCCGTCATACCCCTTACTTCAGCCAAAGCACGGCAAAATATATTTTGCTCTTCCTCTTTAATGCCATGAATAACTATTGATTTCATATTAAGATTTTCCATTCAAGGCTCCCTGCATAAGATCGCTAAAGTCTTTCTTATTCACTCCGCCTATTGCATATAATACGACAGCATATATGATACTTCCCAAAACAACGGCAGCTAATAACCCCGGGATTGTATCTGTAGGCAAAGGCAGGAATACCAACAGGAGGGCCATAACTAAAGATGAAAGTACGGCCTTAAAAAATACTTTTAAGCGAGGCGCTAAGCCGCTTTCTTTTTTTACCAACCACCAAGCGCACAAGCTAATAACTGCTTCGCTATAAACCGTGATGCAGGCGGCGGCAACGTATGAAAAACGAGGGATAAAAATTAAATAAAGCGCTACCGATGTAACCGCTGTGAATAAATAAGCAGGAATCATGCGTTTCTGCCGTTCGAATCCGACCATGGTATAACTAAAAAATGCGCTAAAGAAAACAAAACCGACAGCTATAATAAGAATTTTTAAAATAGAACCTGCCGCCACAAATTCTGGACCGGCGATTAAAGTCATAATGGGCTGCGCCAAAGCAAAACCTCCAGCAACTAAGGGCCAGGCAATCAAGGCTGAAACATCAAAAACTCGCTGCCACATGCGTCTATAATCCTCGATATCACCAGCTAACCAACGGCTCGCGAATATAGGCAGCACTGTTCCGCCGATCATAAAAGGAATCGTTACTAATACATCAACAACTCTATATGCGGCTCCGTATAATCCTACATCTTCAGGTCCTTTTAACAAAGATAATAATAAGGTATCAGTTCGCAAATATACCAAATTTAATACTATGGTAATTACCAATGGCCAAGACTGCTTAATAATATCCGTCCAAATTGTTTTGTCGTAGCGGAAGCTTGTGTGGGCATACCGGCGCGCAAACGTAAAATGGAGGATAAAGCTGACTGCGTTTCCGGCCGCCATTGCCCATAACACGCCCACTATGCCGCCATTTAAAAAAACAGCTAAGCCCGTAATTGCAAGAATTAAAGCGCGACTAACAATTTCCGCGACCGCCATGCGGTCTGTTCTTAACTCACGCTGGAACAAACTAACAAAAACTTGAGTTAGGATTACAAAAAAGAAAGCCAACGCAGCTACTGATACGCCGTGCTTAACGACATCAGCATAAGGAAAAAACAAAACAGCTAACGGAGCTAGTGCCATGATGGCAAAACCAGACACAAAACGGAAAGTAAACAAATTAGACATTGTTTCCTTAACGTCAGCCCCTGGTCGACTTAAAAGCTGGGTAGTTACCAATGTTAATCCTAAATCAGCTGCGATACTAAAAAAAGTAACGAAAGTAATGGCTGTTGTATACTCTCCAAAACCATAACGGCCTAAATAGCGCGTAATCATCGCCATCGCAACCAAACTCAATGCCGTACTAACGACTTTAGTTACAACTTGAATAATGGTGTTGGCGGCCACTTTACCTGCTAATGCCATATCATGGACTTTTGAAACCCCTTTTAATATAATGATAATACCGATTAGGAGCGTAATCGGCAACTTATCCATAAGTATACCATACCCCCTTTATGTTTCTAACAACCTTTAAATCAGCTATTATAAGCCTTGCCTTAGCTGTCATAGCTTTTATGGCCATCCCCCAATCAATGGCCGCTACGAATTGGCTAGAACGAGCCAACGAAGGAGGCCTCAATAAGGTTGGTCAAACCGCCTACGACCAAACTGGCCCGCCTGCCAAATCATTGCAAATGATCGTGTTAACTATCATTCGCATTTTTTTAGGAATGCTGGGCATTATATTTTTAGTCCTTATCGTTTTAGCTGGAGTTAAATATATGACTGCCTCAGGTAATGAAGAAAAAGCCAAAGAAGCTGTCTCGCAAATTCGACACGCGGTCATAGGGTTGCTTATCATATTAGTTTCTTACTCAATAACCGTATTTATTTCAAATCAAGTCGTTCCAGCGATTACAAACTCTCGTTAACAGCATCCCCATGCGTCTTCCTCGAATTGCCATCTATACAAGCCTTGTAATAATAACAATTTTTTGGCTGCTCTTTATTCTCAGCTGGGCACCTCTGTATAAAACCTCAGAACTTGAATACGGGGTTACATTTTCCAAACAACAAAGCGCGGCGCTGGGCTTAAACTGGAAAGAGAACTACATTGCCTTATTGGATGACCTCGGAGTAAAAAGAATTCGCCTCCCCGCTTATTGGAATGAAATACAACCAGAACCCGGACGCTATAATTGGGAAGATTTAGATTGGCAAATCGACGAAGCTGAAAAAAGAGGCGCGAGCGTAATTCTTGTTCTTGGACAACGGGTTCCGCGCTGGCCTGAATGTCATATACCTTCTTGGGCTGAATCGCTCAGTACTTCTGACCGACAAGAAGCAACCCTCACTGAAATTACAGAAATCATCGCCCGTTACCGCCGCCGTCCAAGCATTACTTTTTGGCAGGTAGAAAACGAACCTTTTCTATTACAATTCGGGGAATGCCCTCCGTTCGATGTTGAATTTTTTGACAAAGAAATTGCCTTAGTTCGTTCATTAGATACCCGCCCTATTATCGTTACTGATTCAGGCGAACTCTCTTTGTGGGCTCAAGCTGCTAAACGTGCTGACGTGTTTGGATCAACATTATACCGCGATACCTACTCTTCTCATTTACAACGCTATATCCACTACCCCATCAGTCCGGCCTTTTTCCGAGTTAAAAAAAATATTGCCAATCTGTTTGCCCATCCTCAGGACTGGATAATTATTGAGCTTCAGGGCGAACCCTGGGGTAAAAAAGCTTTCCAAGAACTGCCTCAGGCGGAGCGGGATATAACAATGACTCCGCAAAAATTCAAAGACATGGTCGAGTTTGTCCGCCAAACCGGCTTTAGAACTTTTTATTGGTGGGGCGTTGAATTTTGGTATTGGGAAAAAGAAATAAATCACAACGACGCCTACTGGCAAGAAGCTAAAGCATTATTTAACCACTCATCATAATATGGCAAAATCAGATTGCTTTGAAATTGGAATTGACGTCGGAGGTACAAAAATCGCTGCGGTTTTATTACGGCGAGGACGCGTTATTGAAAGTTCTATCCTGGCAACACCCCAAGACAGCCTTGAACATTTTTTAATCATGATTAAGGCAGCCTTAGATCCCCTCTTTGAGCATATTCAAAAACTCAAAGGTACGCTGAGTGGAATTGGCATTGGCGTTCCGGGAATTATTAATTATGAAAAACAAGAAATCGTCCTTGCACCCAATATCCCTTTCCTTAACAAAATTAAAATTGCCGAAGCCTTAAAAAAACAATTAGAAAAGCCTGAGCTTAATATAGTAATTGATAATGATGCCAATTGTTTTGTACGCGCTGAAGCAAACATGGGTGCCGGCAAACAATCAGAAAATGTATACGGCATAACCATAGGTACCGGCATAGGCGCTGGTTGGTGGTATAAAGGCGAGATATACCTTGGCCATCACGGCAGTGCGAGCGAATCCGGCCATATGATTGTAGATTTTGACAAGCAAATCAGCCTTCAAGAAGCCTATAATCGCCTTACCCAACGAAATCCAGCTCTTATGGCCGAAGAGGCGTATAGGGGTGATTTATTGGCCGAGAAAGCCTTTATCGAGCTAGGAGCCTATCTAGGCATTGCCTTAAGCACCATTGTAAACATTTTAGATCCGGAAATTATTGTTTTGGGCGGCGGCGTTGTTGCTTCGAGCGATCTCTTTATAAAAAGTGCCAAAGAAAATTTAAAAAAATATACCTTTTCCCCTGCTGGGCAAAACGTCAGACTCGTTAAAAGCAAACTCGGTCCCCTTGCCGGCGCTATTGGGGCAGGATTATTAGTAAGTAAGTAAAATAAAAATTGACAGCCTCTACAATCGAGATGCTGCCAATTATTGTTAAATACAAATTTATTTCTGCCTTTTAATCCTCGCCATACATTAGAATCGCTTCTTTGCCACATGCTTCAAAAAACCAGTTTAATTGGAGAACTTCTTGTTCTTCAATTTTTTGTAACTTTGTTTTATCCTGTCTGTTAGCTTCTCTACGTGCCAAATCTTTACAATCCCAAATAATCTGCTGAATTGAATTTACAGCAACCTGCAGATTCTCTACTTTGCCATTGACATGTTCTGCTTTAATCCCCGATGCCACTAAGCGTAAATCATTTTTTTCTGAGCTGGCGAGCCCCTCTGCATAATATGCAGTACATAATTTACCATTTACAAAAGTGCAGCTTATTTTATTTTGGCCGGCGGTACGAGCTATCTCATACCAATACTGCAGAACAGAAATCGAAATAAAAAAATTAATGCAAATATCTTTTTTAAATTTTCTTCTCTGTAGTCCCTTGTTA
>CALMNI010000195.1 GCA_937868555.1 uncultured bacterium
GGCGTCGAATCCAACCCCCGCACCGCACAGCAACTGGCGGAACAGGCGCTGGATAATCTCGGCTGGACGTTGGATTGGCAACTGCCGGCTGGTTGGCTGGTTCCCAGCGGGCTGTATTCGTGGAGTGGAACGCCCATCGATCAGCTATCCTCCCTGGTCAAGCCGGTGGATGGATGCCTCTATACCGATCCGGCCGCGTCCATCCTCACCGCTTATCTGCGCTATCCGACCGCAGCGTGGCTATGGGATGGGCAAACGGCCGATATCGGCATTCCCGAAGCGGCGGTTGTGTCGCTGGAACGGGCGCCGGACAATAAGCCGGAGCTGAACGGCTGCTATGTGAGCGGTACCATTGCTGGGTACACCGCGTGGGTCAAGATCGCCGGCACGGATGGGGCGCTGGTGCCGGTCGAGCCGGTCGTTGATCCGTTGCTCTGCCATGTCGATGCGTTACGCGCGCGGGGGATTGCGATCCTGTCAGCCGCCGGGCCTGGACACAACTTGACGGCGGAATTGCTGTTGACGCCGGAAGGCGGGAGCGGGCCTGGACTGTTGCGGCCTGGGCTGCTGGCGGAAATCGCAGGGGTGCGCGGGATGGTGCGCAGCGTGAAGGTCAGCGCCGAATGGGTCGAAGGCGAAGGCTTGAAGGTCCGGCAAACGGTGGGAATCGAACGGCGGGAGGTGTGAGATGTGGAAGCCAAACGCATGGTCGCAATTCGTGGCGTTGTCAGCGCCGCCGCAACTGCTGGTGGGCGAGGTGCTGGCACATCGGACGGATGGATCGAATACCAGTCTGATTGAACTACCCGGCGGTGGCCACCTTGTGGCTAGCGGGCAGTCCGTTGCTGTCGGGCAAATGGCGTTCGTACGCGCCGGCAAGGTCGAAGGGCAGGCGCCATCGCTGCCGACGCTGGAGATTGAGGTGTAGTGCCGTCCGGTTGTGATCGGGTTTAGGCGCGCTCCGAAGGCTTGCCAGCCTGTTCGCGTGTCGTGGGAGCAGATTCAATAATCTCTAAGATATGTTGCTCTGATCGAGTCATACTTAGCCCTACTCGGAATGTGATAGGATTTTACTATCCTTATTGCCTCTTCTTGAGAAGAGGCAACTTGGAATGACTTGTGAGTAACGAATCCATTTTTTACCGCTGTGACTTCGTAAAGAGCTTTCATTTTATCTCTCCTGTTATGCCGTCCGTGGCTGGCTAATTTTACAACGTATTAGACACTCGGCTAGCAGCTTGATTTAGCCGGATCGCGGCAGCGATTTCGGCTTTCTTTGATTTGCTGCTAAGTGTCGCGGCGGCATCAATCGCGGCCTTGGCTGCGACAAGATAAGCCGCAAGGTTGGCGCTATCTGCGTTACGTGCAGTAGCACGATCAATTGCCTTAGCCTGATTCTCGGCCAACCGAGCGACGTAAGCTAGCCCTTCCGCGACCTTAGCCGGCTTGCCGTTGATCTCAAGGGCGGCTGATTTACGAGCAGTGCGCTTCGCTGGCTGACATGCCGAGAAGGGGATTCCAGTTTCAAGGTCAACCCACTGCCCATTGACTATTTCCGGCATATCCGCTTCGTTGTACCATTCGCTGAAGTTCATCTCGTTCCCCTATGCGGCCCTATGCCGCGCTTGATGATTCACATCATACTCCCTTTCGTAAGGGTGTCAACACTTATTTTTACTATTTTATCGGGAAGCGTAAGGATGTTAAACTATCGACAAATCAACACGAGGGAAGCCCATGAATCCAGGCGCCGAACTGCGGGCGCTGCGCCCATCAAAACAGTACACGTGTATCGTATGCAACAAATCATTTACAGCATCCGATACACGCGCCCGATATTGCAGCAACCGCTGCGCTCAGCAAGCGAAGTATGAGCGCATGAAAGCGCGGCGGTCTAGTCGTGTTATATAAAGATCAATCCAATCCAAGCCGCTCCGATTCTCTCGCGATGGTATCCAGCCATTCCTTGCGCTGTTCCATTTCGGATGGATCGGCAATCGGCCCGTAAATTCGCGGATTCCGGTACTGGAAAGGTGGATAGCCAATCTTGACAAGATGGCTTTGCCCGTCATCGGGAATCTTGTGCGATCCCCACGAAATACCGCAGTCATCGTGGCGGCTCTGGACACCGCGAAGTAAACCTGATAGTGATGTGTTGTGCATATTAGCCTCTTTGTTGATGGCAAACTTTCCAAATCGCTAGCCAATGCTCTTTCATAGAGTACATTTCCTTTTCTATTTCCTCGCCTATCATTGTCGATTCCTTGTTACCCACCTATATCGCCATCCCTTTGAATCAAGATAGCGTTTTATTTCAGAAGACGACATCGCGCAAAGATATCGAATGATTGGCGCGGATTTAATGCATTTCCATCCTCCATCACGATTCTCAAATATAGCTCCCGCAACAAAGTGCGGCGCTTCGATTCTTAGCAACGCTTCTGATCTCATTTAGTGCCATCTGTAGCTAGCGCATTCCATGCCGCAATTAACTTTGATTCAATATCTGGCAATCTTCGCATAACCTCGTATATGCCTATTGAATAGGCTTTTACCATGATCCACACCCCATCAACTTTCCCCCTAACCTCAACCTCGCAGGCACTTTCTCTTACATATGTGTAAGCAAATGGGTAGATATATAAATCTATGTTTTCGCCGTTTGTGGTCTCGCATGGCCTAGACTCAATATTAGTCTGTCGGTATGCATACCAGTTTGTTTGATTATGGTGTCCATTATCAGGATTCTCTCCAATCTTAAATCCATTCTCAACTAGATGTTCTCTCAGCGAATTTAGGACATAGAAATGCATTAGTTATTCTCCGCATCAATAGGAACAAGCGCATTCCATGCCGCTACCAGCTTAGCTTCAATTTCAGGAAGTCTGCTCATAATCTCATCCGGCTTTGCCATATAGACTCTAAGATTAAACCACAGTCCAGCGGACTCGCCTGTGATATCGGCCTCACAGTTCTCATAATTAATTGCACTAGAAACGTATGGCTTGACCCATAGCGCTATTTTTGATCCATTCGTTTCGCATTCTCTAGCCGATGGGAGCCTACGGCAGGCGTTCCAGTCCGCTTCGTTATAATCTGATCGTCTTGCATTCTCTGAAATCGTAAATCCATTATTTACCAACCATTCCTGGAACTGATCTAAGCCGTGAAATTTCATATTATCGCTCATTTTCCCCTGCCCTATTTGATTCAAGCCATTTTGCCGGGTCATCCTCTCCTGTTTCTTCATCGTACCAATCGTGCCATTCCCCGTCTTCCCAAACTCCCAGCCCGCCTGCATTGCAATAATCTGGCTTTACCCTATTATCAAATTGAAACTTATCGTATTTAGCAAGCACCTCCATTATCTTTACCCCTTCCTCCACGCTGCGGACATCAACCTCAAATGGCTTCATTAGCACTTGCGGTATCCACCACACTTGAAGATCGCCTTCTTTTCTCATAGCTCACCCAAGTAGTAAGTTGGGATCCAATCGGGATGCCGATCTTTTAGAATATCAAGAGCCTCATCAACGCTTATTCCGCGAGTCGCTATTATCTTAGCGACATCCTTGAAGTATCCCGTCTTTTTTTCATCCCATTCTTCCATCATCGCCCGCATTTCTTGAAATGCAGACTCAGACCCTTTCAATAAACCGT
>CALMNI010000196.1 GCA_937868555.1 uncultured bacterium
ACCAGCGTTAGAATATAGTCAAAAAGGGCTTGATCTTCAAAAACAAATGTATGAAGAAGGCAAGCAATATGCACAGCCGTATTATCAAGCCGGGACAACCGGATTAAATACGCTTATGCAAAAACTTGGTCTTGCTGGCGATGCAACAAGTTCGGACTATGGCTCTTTGCTTAAAAATTACACGGGACAAGATATTTATCAAGACCCATCCTATAAATTTCGTTTTGAGCAGGGAAACAGGGCCGCTGAACGCGCTTTAGCTGCGCAAGGCAAGTATCTAACACCAGCAGGTGTTCAGGCCCTTCAGGACTACGGCCAAGGGCTAGCATCGCAGGAATATCAAAACGCTTATAATCGTTACAATATGGACCAAGAAAATATTTATAACCGACTGGCGAATATTTCTGGCCTTGGCCAAACCGCTGGGGCGCAAAACGCGCAACTTGGGCAAAATTATGCCAATGCTGGGACGGATTTATATACCGGGATGGGTAACGCTATTATGTCTGCGCAACAAGCGGCGCGCGCTAATAGATCTAGTATGTTTAACACGTTGCTTGGCGGCGCAGCACAAATTGGCGCTTCAGCCGTTGCGCCAGGTTCTCAATACTTTTTGTTCAGATAGGTAATAAGATGCCCATTGATCCAAATATCCTCATGCAAGGCGCACAGCTTCAAATCGCTAGCCGTCAACAGCTTGGGAACGATTTGACAAATGCAATGAAAATTTATCAAGAAGCCAAGAAAACAGGGCTTGATTTCGATAAATTAACGCAACGCGCGGCAATAAATGCAGCTTCTGGAAATGCGTCGCCGCAAGACTTGCAAATTTTACAAGCTAAAGATTTATTAGAAGGACCTAAAACTACATACACGCAAATGCCTGGCGGTGAATTGATGCCTGTTACGCAACCATCTATTATGGACCGTGTATCACAAATAGGCGCACGTCAATATACACCATCATTTCCGCCTTTAGGTGGGACTACAATGCAACAGGCGCAACAACCTATGGAACAGCCACCGGGAGCGTTAAACGTTATACCGGCGCTTTCTATGGGGCAATTAGATCAACCTATGCCGCGCATGGGTGAAAAGCCTCCGGCGGCATTGACGCAACAACAACAAGACGCATTAAACGCTCGTGGGGATGTGTTCACTAGACCCGCGCTTTCTTTGCCGCAAGTACAAGCTCCTTATGGGGCTAGCCCAAAAACGAAGCAAGCGACGCAAGAAGCAAATGTCGATCTTGGAAAGA
>CALMNI010000197.1 GCA_937868555.1 uncultured bacterium
TATGACTATATCATCAATCACAGCCCGGGAAATTCTTGATAGCCGCGGCAATCCTACCGTTGAAGCAACTGTTGTTTTAAATGATGGGAGCACCGGCACAGCATCTGTACCTTCGGGAGCTTCAACTGGGACATACGAAGCGGTTGAATTACGAGATGCCCGCTCTGACCGTTTTGAAGGCAGGGGGGTTTTGCACGCAGTAAAAAATATTGAAGAAACAATCGCACAAGTCTTAATCGGCATGGATGCTTCTAGCCAAGAAGCGATTGATAAAGCCATGATACAGCTTGATGGTACTCCTAATAAATCAAAATTAGGCGCTAACGCCATATTAGCCGTTTCTTTAGCAACTGCTCGGGCAGCAGCTAATGCCGCGCACCAGCCCTTATTCAAATACTTACGCCAATTTTTTCCAATGGCTGCCCCGGAATATATACTGCCAATACCGCTCATGAATATCATCAATGGCGGCGCACATGCTGCTTGGTCAACTGATATCCAAGAATATATGATCATTCCTCAGGCTAAAACCATGGCTGATAGGATTAGAATGGGGACCGAGGTATATGAGGCGCTCAAGGATATTATTCATACGCATGGATATAATGAAACGATAGGGGACGAAGGCGGATTTGCGCCAGCTGTTTCCGGCAACGAAGAGCCTTTTGATTTAATTATTCAGGCAATCCAAAAAGCTGGGTATGAGGCGGGTAAAGATATTTCTTTAGGAATAGATGCGGCGGCGTCTGAGTGGTATCGCAATGGACAATATCATCTAAAGAAGCAGGGCAATATGGATAGCGGGAAATTATCTGATTGGTACCATGATTTAATAAAAAAATATCCCCTGATTTCGATAGAAGATCCTTTTGGCGAAGATGATTGGAGTATTTTTAAAAACTTTACCGCCAGCTGCGATGAAACTATACAGATTGTCGGGGATGATCTATATGTAACCAATGTCAGTCGTATTGAGAGGGGCATACAAGAGAAAGCAACTACTGCGGTTTTGGTTAAGCCTAACCAAATCGGGTCTTTGTTTGAAACTATAGAAGCCATAAAGCTCGCTCAAAAAAATGGTTTTAAAACTATTATTTCTCACCGCAGCGGGGAGACGATGGATGACTTTATTGCCGACTTAGCCGTGGCTGCTAACGCCGGAAAAATTAAAGCTGGCCCCCCGGCACGAGGTGAGCGATTTCCGAAAAATAATTG
>CALMNI010000198.1 GCA_937868555.1 uncultured bacterium
TTCGTAATTTTGTACATTCGCCGCAACAATGGGCTCGCCAAAGGTTGACAAAAAATTCAACCACATCCGCCAACCTTCATCCCGCCATAGCACGGGGAACCAGAGCCGAGAGAGTAGTGACTCGCCGTAGGGGTTTTCCATCGTTGGGTTGCGAACGATGGGAATAAACTTGCGAGGATCGCACGCGACACCTGGGAACCCGCCGCTTCCGTCATCGGGGTGATAGAGCCAAGTATTATCATCGGCTAACAAATCAAACCATTGTATCGGGCAGCGGGATACCATTTTGATTCCCGTGCGGCCGCCGTCTAGCTGAGAATAAACGACCTCAGACATTGAATAGCCATACGCCACCGCCGAAATCGTAGCGCGGTCTAGTCGCTCCATGACCCCTGTAAGCTGTTCTTTAACGAACTTAGCCGCTCGCGTAGTGCTCGGCTCGATTGCCCATGGCGTTGCGATCAGCCCCGATACCCGATCCTCAAGCCTGCCCGCGATTTCATCGTCTAGTTCTAGCCGACGAAGTTGCCATCGGGCAATGCCCGCTTGTTGCAACAGCAAATCAGGATCAGGGATCGTCCCGAAATACTGCAACATGTGATAGTAAGCCTGCTCGGAATAGAGCGGCTGGCGAGCGAATCCGCTAATTTGCGAGTCTCGCTTAAAAAATGCGCGTATTTTATCCAGCATGGCGCTGTCCTCCCGGTAGTCGCAACCCCGATAAGCTATAGTCAATTTCCTGTTCTTTCATGACATACCCATCCAGCGAGTACCGGATTGCGTCGATGCAGTGGTTAAAATCGTCAACAATAATTGGCAGCACTTCTTGCGTCACTCTATCCACTTTATAGCGATAATGCTTAAATTCTTCAATAGTATGCTTGCATCGCGGATGAATGTATATTTTTTGAAACGACTTGAGCAAAGCAATCCCATCCTCAACCGACCCCGACCACTTCTTAGCCCCGACGATATCGAAGCCGTGGCGATTCATCGCTGATATCGTTTCTGGCCGAGAGCAATCCGCCTTGATCCGCCATTTTCTTGACTCTCCAACAGTATCGAAAATCTGCTCAGTCTCGCTTCCGATCTCAATGCCGACGCCGTAAGCCTCTTGATCGATATAAAGACAATCTCGATCTACAAACGACC
>CALMNI010000199.1 GCA_937868555.1 uncultured bacterium
CAATTAGTGCGAAGACGTACCGAGCTTGAGCAGAGAGGATGGGGAAGATATATAGGTTTTATAAAAATCGTTGCATATTTATTTATTCGGCGTCCCTTTATCAAGGCTCGCCTGCTCAGCCGCGGGGAAGAAAGATTTGCAAGAACACCTTTTGTTTTTATAGGTAACAACCATTATACATTTTCTGGCATTGGGCTCGGAAGCCGGCATGCTTTAAATCAAAATGTGTTAACCGTGTGCACTATGCCTGGCGTTAAGCGCTGGCAGCTTTTAGCACTTATCGCCCGAGGATTTATTGGTTGGCTGCGTCCGCATACGGATATTGAAGCCACATTAGTTAAAGAAGTGAGGGTTGTTTTAGAAAAACCTTTTGTTTTAGTATCTATTGACGGCGAGATTGCAACGATTAAAACTCCCTTGTATTATAAAAGCAAGCCAAAAGCTTTGGCTCTTATGCTGCCTTGAACGTATGCGCACGATTATCCATTTATCTGATCTTCATTTCGGGAGGGATGAGAAAAAGCCAACGGCCGATTTATTGGCCATTATTTCTAAGTTAAAGCCTGATATTATCGTAGTTTCGGGCGATTTAACGCAGCGAGCCACTACTGCTCAGTTCCGCAGCGCTGGTGAATTTTTATCGCATTTTAATAAGCCACTGTTGATATTGCCCGGTAATCATGATATTTCCTTATACGCTTTATGGAACCGTTTTATTGCCCCCTATCGCAAATATAAGCGTTTTATCGATAAGGCGCTTGATCCCCGGTACTCTGATGAAGAAGTAGCGATACTTGGGCTTAATTCGGTGCGAGCCAGCCGCTTTAAAGATGGGCGCGTTAATTCTAAGCAATTAGCCCAGGCAAAAGAATGGCTAGCTTCCGTTCCAAAAAAAGCCGTGAAAATTATATTTTCGCATCATCCTTTTAACCTTCCCAGCACTGCTTCTGCCCGCCCCCTGGCGAGAGCTAAAAAAGCGTTAAGGGCACTTGAAGAAAACGAAGTTGATATTTTTTTGTCAGGCCATTTACATCGGACGTCGGTAGGGCATGGCGAGTCGGCCTATAAAATTGCTGCCGGCCATATTTTTATACAAGCGGGAACGGCAATCTCAAAACGGCGACGCGGCGAAGCCAATGCTTTCAATGTCCTCAGTCTTAATTTCCCACATCTTAAGATTGAAGTCTTTGCCCATGATGGAAATAATTTTTTCTGTACGCAGGTAAAGAATTTTTTTCATACAGGCAAGGGCTGGAAATTAGAGTAAGATATGAAATCCTCATTCTCCCAATTAATTAAAGAGGGCAACGTGAGCTGGCTTGGCGTACCGGAGCGCAGCATAGAAACCTTATTGTCTCATGTTTTTTTCTTTGGGAATACAGTTATCAAAATATATAAGCATCAGCAAGCGCATTATGGTGATTTTTCTAACTTTAATTTTCGCCAACAATTTTACGTCGAAGATTTTAACTGGAACAAAGAAGTGGCGCCGGATATTTATACTGATCTTAAGGCAGTGCGGCGGCAGGAGGGAACATTTGTTGAATGCGATATACACGAGGCCGAAGATTTTTTTATTGAAATGAAGTATGTTAATGAGGATTATAATCTAACTCATGCTTTAGCGACTGGCAAAATTACATCAACGGAAATAAAGAAACTTACCATAATGATGGTTGAAAAAATGAGGGCTTTAACTGAAACGCAAAGTGAAAGCTTGCAGCATGTCTTTAAGCGCGGCTTTTTAGCCTTGCAGCGCGAAGCCGTTTTTGATTTACGACAATGGGTCGCTTTAGCAGAAGATCATATATCGCAACCAGAAGTTGCTGCCATTATCGATGCTCTGTCTGTTGCTATTGAGCATTCTTCATATTTTTCTAATACGGAGAAGCTGCGCTGGGGATTGGCTATTGATAATAATTGCGATAACCTTTTAATTATTAATGGCGAGCCTTCATGCATAGATAGCATGCCGCCTAAAGAAAGTTGGCGAATTGGCGATGAATATTTTATTATTGTTCGGACGGCGGTTGATGCTGAGGTGCTAGGAAATGAAGCTCTAGCCGCGGCGGTATTTGAATGCTACAATGCTTTTTCGGGCCCTATCCCAGTAGAAGTCACGCTTATCTATCAAATTAGAAGCGCGCTTATACAATGGATGTACCGCTATAAAGTAGGACAGAATGATGCGGCCGAGGCATATGGGCATTTTGCCCGTAAAAAATATGCAGAGCTCGCTGCTTTTAATATAGAGAACTAACTACTATGGAACCAGAATTTGTCATTATACTTTTTTATCGTTTTACGCACATCAACGACCCTGCCGCTTTCCGCGACCAACAGCGGGAGTTGTGCCAATCTTTGGGATTGCGGGGACGCTTGCTAATAGCCAGCGAGGGGCTTAATGGCACTTTTGAGGGCGAGCGGGCTGCCATTAATGAGTATGAAGAAAAACTTCGTTCACTTGAAGGTTTTTCTGAAATCTCTTTTAAAGAAAGTGCTGGAACAGGAACAGCTTTTACAAAACTGGAAATAAAAGTACGGCGGGAGATTGTTACGTTGGGGGTGGGAGATTTTGATATAGCTAAAGAAACAGCCAAAGAATTACCAGCTGCGGAGCTTGAGGCGATGTATGAGCGCAATGAAGAATTTTATGTTTTGGACCTACGCAACGATTTTGAATTAAAGGTTGGGCAGTTTGATAAGACGGTTGATCCCGGTATGCGCAATTTTCGCGATTTACCAGAGCTGTTGCCAAAACTTCAAGAATTAAAAGATAAGAAAGTGGTGGCTGTTTGTACGGGTGGCATTCGTTGTGAAAAAGCGACCTGCTTATTGCAGCGTGAGGGCTTTTCTAATTTGTATCAGCTCAAGGATGGCATACATACGTATATGCAAGCGTTTCCAAATTCTCATTTTAAAGGCTCATTATTTGTTTTTGATAATCGCATGACTACGCCCGTAGTTGATGCGCCGGGACGCGAGATTATCGGCCGTTGCGCCTATTGCTCGACGCCTTGCGAGCAATTTTATAGCGATGACAGCGTACGTCCTTCCTTAAAGGTAATTTGCTGCCATGAGTGTTTTGAGCAGCACAGCGATACGCTGCGCAGCTGTTCACCGGCGGTACCTGCGAGCGCTGTATGATGATTGTTACGAGCGGACAGCAATATACCGATATAGACGCTTTGGCCTGCGCAGTGGCTTACGCTGAGCTTTTGCGGTTTGAAGGAAAAAAAGCTGAGGCAATATTGCCCGGTCCTTTGAATCATAGCGTTAGTCCAACTGTTAGAAGCTGGGATTTTTCTTTTAGCTCCGAGGGCGCTGCCGAAGGGGATCAGTATGTCATTGTTGATGTTTCAAATCCAGCCAGCTTCGCCCGCTTTGTCAAAAAGGAAAACATAGTTGAAATTTTTGATCACCACTACGGCTTTGAAGAAGAGTGGCAAGACGCGCTAGGGGAGAATTGCCATATTGAAACAATAGGAGCCTGCGCGACTTTAGTATGGGAAGAAATTATTCGTCGAGGCTACGCATCTGCCTGCAGCAAATCTTCGGCGCGATTATTGCTGACTGCTATTATTTCCAACACGCTAAACTTTGGCGCCCATATAAGCAATGAAAGAGATAGAAGGGCATATGAGCAATTGCATGATATGGCTGACGTAGCGCCTGATTGGACTGCTCGTTATTTTGCTGAGCAAGAACAGTATGTTTTACAAAATGTCCCAGCAGCGATTCAGGGCGATACTAAAATAGCCATTATTCCTGGCTTTGAAGAAGGAGTGGTGGTTGGCCAAATGGAATTATGGGACAGTGGTGCTTTTCTTAAGGCTCATATGAATATTATTAAGAAGACTTTGGAAGGCTATGGTCACGCGCACTGGATTATGTGTTTGCCATCAGTGGGAGAGGGGAAAACTTATTTTTATACCGAAAGTCCTGATCTATACTCGCTTTTCGGAAAAATTTTAAATATTGGTTTTGATAATGGTTTGGCAGTAGCTCCTGAATTATGGCTACGCAAAGAAATTCGTAAAAAATTACTTGAGATATAAATGGCAGAATTCCTTTGGCCGGCCTAAGGGTAGACAAAAAGATTTTGCCAGGACGTGTATAAGAAGAAAGAAGAGGCTTAGGCCTTTTTTTTGCTAATATTAAACAAAATATAGTATTCTAGGCTAGAATACTTGACTAAATTATAAAAATATGATATAATGGTATATTGCTATAAAATGATTTTCAAAAAAAGTCAAATAGCAACTTATACATAAGTTTATAAATATGAATAAATTCTTACTTTTTCTCGCGATCCTTGGTTTAAGCTTTGGCGTTTCAGCCGTACGGGCAGATGATGACGCCACGGCCGTATCAGCAGCTCCAGAGACTATCGTGAGCGAACAAATTAAGATTGACCCAATCCTTAAGGACAGTGTTGTAGACGTCACGGTTGGTCCTAAAGAAGACCCTATTGCCATCGAGGTCATTGATACTAAGGAGGGTAAAGAAGATCCTATTGATGAAACCCCTATTGATATAAAACCTATTGATCTGAACCCTGGAAACGGCGATCTTGTTGTGCCTGGAGATAAAGACGGCAAAGGAAAAGGTGATCCAACACCAGCCCCAATTCCGGCCCCTGTGTCCGGCGGTGGTTCTTCCTCGGGCGGCAGTTCTTCATCCAGTGCGGCGCTTACTCCCTTGGCCGTAGCTAGTACTACCGAAACCGCTTTATCGGTTGATACAACGAGTGAGACTCTTGCTTCTCCTGTATCCGCAAAACCTTCATATGCAAATGGAACACTGTTGCGCAATGGTCTTGATAAGAAGATTTACCGCGTAGTTAAAGGTAACTTACAACATGTTAAAACCTTGAAGGAATTAAGAAAATATTCTGGTCAACGAATTATCAATGTTGATCAAATAGTTATTGCTGCTTACTTAGCTTCGTAAATACTATTTAAAACCCTGTCGCTCGCGAGCGACAGGGTTTTGTTTATCTAGTAAAATATTCTTTTGGCGTATATACTATAAGTATAATTATTTACTTAACTATATGACAAAGCGTTTATACAAACCTTTGATCGTCCTCCTTGCTGTTTTTGTTATAGGCAGTGGGATTTTTATTCCTAAGACAAAAGCTGATGAACCGGTCTTTACTTTTACCTCGCCGGGGAATAGCGTTTCGTGGCAACTTGGCCAAACGCAAACAATCTCTTGGACAAAATCTCCGACCGCCGGCCTTACCTTTGCGACCTTAATGGTAATGCGTACCGATGGTATTGCCGCCGGTACCTTGGCGACTATACCGCTTGAAGCAGAAGCAACTACGGGCAGTTACCAATGGTCTATCCCGCTCGAGGGCAATGGCTCAATGATGGTTGTTCCTAACACGACTTATTTTATCCGAGCCTATGTCGGTTCATCTACATTCTCAGCTTCTTTTGATAGTTCGCAGTTTACAATAATTAACAACCCGAATTTTATCCCGGACATCGCCGTGACCGGTATTGTTATTGGGAGTACAACCATGTCTAGTTTTACGGAAACGTTGCCACGGCAAGATTGGGCGGAAGCAGCGCGCATTACTTTTAAAAATGTTGGTACCAAGGCCGCGTCCATGCTCAATAGCGATTTATCCTTTACGGTTAATGGCTCTTCTTTCGGCTCCGGTTGTGCTTCTGCAATTCAATCATATTATAATAATTTAGCGCCCAATGAAACTGGAACGGTTACCTGTCGTTTTGGCGGCCAATTGCCTTTAGGCCAAGCAACCTTGCGGGCGCAAATTTCCGGCATTCCTTTTGAAACCAATACTTCTAATAATAGTTTTAGCCGGACCTATACAGTTGTTGCCGCTGGAACGACGAATTTGACTCTTACGAATACTAAAGGCGTTGGAACCGATCTCCAAGCCTTACCGGGAGCACAAAATGTAACGTTGGCTACATTTAAGATTAAGGCGGGGGATAGCGAGGCTGTTAAGGTTGATCGTATACGTTTTTATAGCGATGAGCGTCCATTAAAAACCTTGAAAAATATTAAACTTGTTCGCTTGATTCAAAGCTGGCCTGCGACCGTAACCCAGCCGGATTGGTACGGGACCTATGTAAGTTTTAATGATATGGGAGTTGTTCTTGGAGCCGGTCAAGAAGCAAATTTTGTTGTAACGGCTGATATTGCTTCAGATGCAGTGCAAATGACGTCGCTCTACCTTGATATGTGGCCACAAATGGGCGCCTCGCGTTTTATCGGCATGAATTCAGGGCAAGATGTCGCCGCTGAGAGCGAGCGCGTTAAAGTAACTTTGACTGTTGCCTCAGCGCCAAACTCAATACCAACGCCAGCGCCGGCAACCACTCCGACCGTCAATGCGAATAACACAAATAACAACCAAAACACCTCACCGGCGAATAATCCTGAGCGTAGGACATTTATTGAGCAGGAAAAGAACCAAGCGAATCGTCTTGATAAGCAGCTTGCGAGCCGTTTGTCT
Organism: uncultured bacterium; assembly: GCA_937868555.1. Lineage (GTDB taxonomy): Bacteria > Patescibacteriota > Patescibacteriia > Patescibacteriales > Patescibacteriaceae > Patescibacterium. The sequence continues at coordinate 6,497 of CALMNI010000199.1, forward strand.
GGAAAAATATTACTGCAAGTTGAAAATGGCGGTGCGGCCTGGTATGTCGCGCCTAAGGATAAGCAAAAATATTATTTAGCTGATGGTAATACTGCTTTCCAAGCTTTACGCAAATTCGGCGTTGGTATAAAGAATAGCGATCTTGCGAAAATTCCTGTCGGCTCAGCCGGGCAGTCTAATACTGTTGATAGCGACGGCGACGGCTTATCAGATAAGCTAGAAGCCGCTCTTGGAACTAATAGTGTTGCATCTGATAGCGATGGCGACGGTTTCTCAGATGGCCAAGAAGTTTTTGCTGGCTATAATCCCTTAGGAAAAAATCGCTTGCCCCTTGATATGCGTTCGGCTAATGCGCAGAAAGGTAAAATTTTGTTGCAGGTCGAAGGCAAGGGCGAGGCCTGGTATGTTAATCCAGCTGATGGCAAGCGTTACTATCTTGCGGATGGGGCAGCGGCTTTCCAAATCATGCGTTCTCTCTCCGTTGGTGTAAATAATGACAACCTTCGTAAAATAGGAGTGGGAGACATGTAAGAAGATATGAAAATTTCTAAAGCAGAAGCTTTTCATAAAAGCAAGCACAGCATAGAGCTGTGGGATTACGCGACTAATAACCCCGATTTTGGTTTTGTCTACGTTGAAGTGAGCAAAGGGCATTTTCAGGAATTTTACGATAAGGAAAGCACATTCATGTATTTTATTATCGAAGGCCAGGGAACTTTTTATCTTAATGATGAAGCTATATCAGTTGAATCTGGAGATTTTTTAAGGATTCCTCCCTTAACGCGTATCTATTATATGGGGTCTATGAAGATGACGCTTATTACCTCTCCAAGTTGGAAAGCGGAAAATGAAGTAGAAGTACGGCGTATTGACCCTGAAGTCGGCGCTTGACCAGTTCGGCTAGTGGTTATATCATATATGATATATGCAACCTGACTCCGGAACACAGAAAAAAATAGGGCTTTTTATTAAAGATCTGCGCGAGCAGCGCGGTTTGACGCAGGCTGTTTTTGCTAAAGAGCTGGGAACTTCGCAATCGGCGGTTGCCCGTATGGAAGCCGGCGGGCAGAATTTTAGTACGCAAAAAATATAAAAAATCAGTAAGATTCTCCATCGCAAGATTTTATCTATTTCCGAA
>CALMNI010000200.1 GCA_937868555.1 uncultured bacterium
AGTAAGACGTATGGCACGCATGACAAGCTTGTGACTGCTCTTTGTTGCTGGCCGCTAGCTTGCGGTCTGTATGGGGTAGCATCAATCCGCGACGGGGGTTAGGGAACCCGGAAACGGGGCTTTAACATAGCGGACACGTAGCAGTAAGGGATAAAGGATAGCGGCGCTCTATGGACTGTGAGCTTAGTTCGTCAGTAAGGCGTATAGCACGCATGACAAGCTAAGTGTCTATAAATAGAGCGATCATGCTAGGTTGAAATACTTAGCTGATAAAACGTCAATCATGAGAATCGGGGATGGTGGATAGACGCGGTAGTAACCGAGCGCACTAACATCGGAAAGTGCCCTGAACTATCCTATCCGTGTAACAGAATGCTCCCTAGCTTCGGCTATAGCATGGAAACGCGGACAAAAGAGTAGCTGCTAGTGTGTAGGCGAGAAAGGTTACGGGTTATTGCGTAACCGAGCGACAATGGTATACCGCCATGCGATGTTTTCGCTAAAGAGTCTTGCAATCAAACATGAACTAGGTTCTCTGATAGACTACCTAAGATTTTTTAATGAATGTCAGAGAATGTCGGCTAACTACATAAGATTTACTAATGATTAGCTGGCAGCGAACTCTAGTAATGTAGTATCCAATTGCTAGCCCGTTCATGTGAGAAAGCATGGCTCAATAGCGAAAAATAGCTAAAGAGAATTACCGGATAGCTCAAGCACAGAGCACGATTGTTGCGCGACACGGTAGCAGCGCAACTAAATATGAAAATACTTGAGTGGTCACAACCGGACAAACTAATGTAAATTAGAGAATTTTGACGTTGCTGCTAGTTATTGCGATAGCGGCAATTCTGAATTTTCTTAAACGAAGTTGGAAAAGGAGAAAAAGATGGGCTTTATAGTTTTGTTGGCGGCGATTATCGCCGTAAGAATTACTTGGCGGTTAATGAGTCGGCGTTCAAAGCCACGACGCTTTGACGGTTCGTGGAGTTCTGATAGCTATCGCCGCAAGATTGCGGCAACATCATCCGACTACAAATCTCGTCTGTAATATGCCTCCATGCGCGGCAATCTTTGAGGCCAACAAGCCGGTAGCAATACCGGCTTTCACAATAGGCGTTAATGTTAGCGTCTATTGTAGCGTCGAGAGCCCGCTTTATAGGCTCTCTAACTGAATTTGGAGAAATTAAAATGAACGCAAATACTATTCAATTCCGTGCCGGAACTTGGCTGGAAAAAATCTACATGCTTGGAAAAGATGTCTTCGAGAATAAAAGCAACAAGGAAATCGCTTCCCTTATCGGATGCGACAATCCGGGAAG
>CALMNI010000201.1 GCA_937868555.1 uncultured bacterium
AGTCTCCGCTGTTCACGGGATTTACTGATTTCGTTTATCCATGGATCGTCATCAACAATGACTTCTTTTGGTTTTTTATTTTCTTCTCTTGATTTTATCAGTTCTTTTTTGTCAGGTTCTTGTCCTTTTATATACCACAGATATAGCGTTTTCTTGTTATTTTTTGTGTTGAATTTCCAGCCAACTATAAACCCAAATTTATCAAGGCATTTCAGCCGACTAATCATAGCTCGAAGATTAACTCCCATCATATTTGCGTAATAAGCTGATGATCGGCCAGGGAATGCTGAAATCATAGGAAGCGCATCTTCCTTGAATTGCTCAATCCTAACGTATGATCGAATAGCCGGCTTTTGATAATCCTGGATTGGCTTTTGGCTGATGGCATCATCGATGATGAAATATCGATATTGATTATGTCCGATTTTCGATTTTCCGACGATCTGGTCCTGTATCAATCTATAAATCAAATGATTAACTGTTGATAATGCTACTCCGCATCGCTCAGAAATTTGGACGCGGGTACTTCCTGGATTTCGGCGAATATCATCAATAATCAGCTCTTGGGAAATCATAACGGCGCGTCTAAGTTTCCAGTCAAATCAAGCATCAACTGGTAATCACGGTCATGCACGGAATGCCAGTATCCGCTTTGGTAGTAAGGCTGTTGCTTGTACTTCAACAGCAATCCTTCAGACTTTAATTGTCTGAAGACATCATGCTCAGCAAGGCACATGATAGCAGTGCTGAGCATGTTGTGGCGCGGTATCGTTCTGAGGTATACCGCTTCGAGATCGTCTTGATGATTATTCGTCATCAGCAAATAATAGTTCTTCGTTCGTTTCCTCGATCCATCGCCCTTGTTCAGCGACCATCAAGTTTTTCACGGCTTGCCGGTAATAGCTAGGCTTTAGTTCAGCGCCCATGCCGAGACGATTAGCCATGACCGCGCAATAGACCTCCGACCCGACGCCCATGAACGGCGTAAAGACGCGCTCGCCTGGATTACTCCATAGCGTCAATACCCGGTCGATGACATCCAGTTGCAAAGGATGAACGTGCTTTTCGTCTTCGCTGTCCCGCGCTTCCCGATAAGGCAATGTCCGATTCATACGTATATCATCCCAAAACGCGCTGGCATATTGTCGCCATATCCAATGACTGTAGCGGTTTTCGGTTTGTTTCCCGCGCCATCCGCGATACTGCATCAGCTCATGCGGTATTTTCCGTTCTCCCGCATAGTCGAATAACCCTTGAGGGTGTTCGATTGGTACCGGATTATTCCCTTTCTTTCTGAAACAGACCAGATAATCGGCGCTGGCTACGCTACAACGCGATGAATCATCGACGATGGTTTTGTGCGCTAGGTTCTTTTGCATCGTGCGATTGCGCACGGCGAGCGGCTCTTTCCAGATCGAATAGCGAGCAATATATTCCCATCCATTCTTGATATGTAGCCGGATAATGTCACCAGTAAAATCAATCAAGGCATCTGTCCCGCTATTTCCGGTCGGGACATCCATGCAATGCACGGCGGTAATCCTTCCCGGCATTGTGATTCTATGGAGACCTTTCACAACGAATTCATAATGCTTGAAGAATTCCGCGTAATCGTCGTTATTCGATAGGTCTTTATCGTTGCTGCTGTAATGATATAAGCCGCCGAAAGGCGGAGAATAAACAGATAAGTGAATGCGACTATCAGGAATATCCGCCATCACCTCGATGCAATCGCCGTTGTAAATGGCGTACTTGTCGTTAATGGTTTGGTCTTTTATAGCCATTGCGGAGCCTTTAACGGTATGGTGTAATCTCCCTGATTTTCGATCATCAGGGCATTATTCATTTCGGCAACAAGCGATTCAAACATCCGGTCGGCTTTTGAGGACTTCGCCGACAAGTTTTTTATAACCTCCTTATCTCCTTCGGTCAATACAATATCAACCTTCACCGGCTTTTTTTGTCCGAATCGATAGCAACGACGAATGAGTTGATAATGCTGTTCGTATGAATGTGTCGGAAAAGTCAACACATGCGCGCAATGCTGGAAGTTGAGTCCCCAAGCGCCAATCTTAGGCTTGGTGATAAGCACCCTTTCATTGCCTTTCGCGAATGCCACTAGCTTACTTTCTTTTTTGTCGTCGTTATCTTTACCTGAAACCTGAATTGCATCTTGAATAATACTTTCAAGGTAGTTCCCCTCTTCGTTGAGGTTGCACCATATCATTGCCGGCTCACCAGTGTTTTTCACAAGATCGGCGACTTGATGGCAACGTTCCTTGATCGTCCTCTTTCTTTCTTCTCGCTGTTCCTTCAATCCAATTGCCGGCAGTTCAAATAGCAAGTCTTGACTCGGCTTGCTTGCCTTAACAAGATGCTGCCGTTCGATCAGTTCAGGCAAGATAAAAGCCCGATCATCAAATCCAAGGTCTGATGGTTTGCGAATTGACCTCGACCAGCTACAGACCCAGCGCCAGAACGACTTTTCGGCATGACCTTTCAGCCGCCATTTAATAACCTCTCCGCGCATTCTTCCGGTTGCCGAGTTGTTCAAGTCATTCTTGAAGAATCGATTCAACATATCCATGTAGCCCAAAAATCCCAAGGCTTCAGATGATGTTCCGAGTTCGGTAAAATCATTCGGCGCGGCGGTGGCGGTTGCCAACAATCGGTAGGGAATTTTTCGCATAAACGCGGTAATTTCCCCGCGCCGAGTGCCGTCAAATGATTTTAGAATGCTGGATTCGTCACAAACACAACCCGCGAAATCAGCAGGATCGAACTTGCATAGCTTTTCGTAGTTCGTGACGGTTAGCCGGTGCGCGGTCCCGTCGCCGGACGCCTTTAGTTCAATCTCGAACTTTTCAGCCTCTTGCAACATTTGAAAAGACACTGCAAGCGCGGTCAATATCAAGACCTTTTTTCCAGTCTTGCGGGCCACGTTTTCAGCCCAAACAAACTCCATCGGGGTCTTGCCAAGACCGCAATCGGCGAATATTCCGCCGCGCCCTTTCCGTAGCACCCACTCAACCAGAGTTGACTGGAAGTCATACAGAAAATCAGGCATCCAAACCGGATCGAAACCAAATTCATAACCTATTTGTGATTTCCGGCTCAGAAACTCATCATAGGACATATCTTCGCCGAGACCAGGAACATCCATAAATCTCGGATGCTGTATGCTCAACCTTTTGGTAAAATCACTCACGGCTAACCTCCTGATAGGTTGGCTGAACTGGCCCGCCCGGTCTACACACCGGTGCGGGCTTTTTT
>CALMNI010000202.1 GCA_937868555.1 uncultured bacterium
ATATCAGGTTAAAAGTTAATTATTTTTAATTATTTTTTAATTTGTTTTTTTATTTTACTAAAGTCATTTTTTTCGTATCTTTGAAATCAGTTGTTTGCAGGGTGTAAAAATACATTCCGCTGGAAAGATTATATCCGTTGAAATCATATGTATATGTTCCTGCATTTTTTATTTCTGCAACTATGGTTACCATTTCCTGTCCTATTAGATTATATACTTTTAAGCTTACAGGACCTGATTTCGGTAAATTGAAAGAAATTTTTGTTTCCGGATTGAAAGGGTTGGGATAATTTTGTGATAATGAATATTTTTCCGGAATCCCTTGAGCTTGACCGTTTCCTGTATTCGTAACAATATCCTCTACTGAAACAACTGAATTCTTACCGCAACTATATGCCATGTTTCCGCTGAGTGCAATATTTCTTAAACCTGTGTTTTCATTAACGAATGAAAGGGAGTCATAAACTTTATCCCAGGTCATTCCGCTGTTCGTGGTTTTATAAATGAGTGAAGTATTTTCTCCATTGCGTAAACCACGTCCGCACATAAAACCGATACTTGCATCAAGGAACTTAATATCATTAAATTGGCCGTGCCCAACATCCGTAAAAACTACATTTCCTGGATATGGTACGTTATGTGAAACCATGGGATAGTATTCTGTATTCTCATATCCTACTCCGTAAATTCCTTGGGCATTTTTTGCTACTGCGCCAATTGAGTAATACTGAGGAAGTTGAACGCTATTCCAATTAATACCGTCGTTACTTTTTGAGAAATATGAACTATTTGTATAATATATTTCATCATTGAGTATCGACAAATGTCCAACAGAATTAAACCATCCTGTTGAAATTTGCGTATTCCATGTTTCTCCGCCGTCGGTGCTACACCAAACTCTACTGTTATCTCCAACAACATAAACCTTTGAACCTTTGAATGCCACTTTATAAGGAATATTATTAAATTCCTCAGGAAGAGTGAGTCTATTCCAACTTAAACCACTATTAGAAGTTTTTAAAATTAAACCTCTTATAGTTGCATCCTTCATTTTGTAACCAACTACAAAACCGATATTATTTTCTACAGCTATGTCGAACAGGTTTAAAATAGAATCGGAATCTGCATATGATATAATCCATGAAACGCCTTTATCGGTACTTGCATGAATTCCCGAGTTTGCCGTTACGCTTATCTGATTTGGGCTAAAAGCACCGATCCCGGTAAGGTTTCCTGCGTTTGGGATAACTATGGTATGAGTTATTTGAGCAGCGTTTGTTATTACTGCGAAGACAAGAACTAAAAGTACTGTGAGCGATTTTTTCATTTGAATCCCCTTAGGGTTTTTGAATTTTTGTTGCAATTTTTTAAGTAATACCAGAATAGGTATTATCATATTTTAGCATATTTTACATATTTTGTCAATATATTGCCCATTTACCCCTTATTTTAGGCCTATATTGACAGTTTTAAGGATTTTCGCTAGAATCTAAGAGCCTTTGAACGGCGTTTAGAGCTTGCGGAGCCAAACGCCCCTCAATTACCGCTTGGGAAGCGGCAGAATGAACAATTAACTCTTAAATTCTATGGCACACAAAAAAGCCGGCGGTAGTACAGCCCTGGGCCGCGATAGCCAAAGCAAACGACTCGGCGTTAAGCTCCAACACGGACAAGTCGCCCAACCGGGCTCAATTTTGATTCGCCAGCGCGGTACCAAATACCAGCCGGGAATCAATGTCCGCAAAGGAAAAGACGATACCCTGTACTCGGCAGCAACTGGACTTGTAAAATTCTCTTCTAAGAAATTCCTCAAGTTCAACGGTCGCCTCAAGTCTTCGACCGTCGTCAGCATTATTTCCGAAAAGAAATAAAAATTCTAACGATAACCCCGTCGCTCGCGAGCGACGGGGTTATTTGCTATTTTGAGGATTGCGTGATTAAATAGAATTAATTCACCAACGTTCTAAAAAAATACAAGGAGGCATAATGGCCTGGATATTAAGTCTCATCGGCGACCCTCGACGTCATCAACAAAATGAAATCAATAAAAATAAGTACGCGACTAAAAAAGAATTTAAAGACTATGTCCGTGATTATTTAAAAAATGAAAAACATTTCACAGGTAACAAAGAAGAAACACTTACCATGCTGTGCGGCAATAAAAATATAATCCTTGATAGCTTTTTCGGAGCTCAAACCGACAAACCTATTCTCGCCGCATCGTATGAAGAAATCTTCGTTGAAGTCGCTGCTGAAATGGCGGCGGAAAAAATTAATTAAAATAAATTACAATATAAATTTCGAAAGCTGCTTTTGTATAAAGCGGCTTTTTTATTGTCTGCGTAAATCGTATATGAGCATCCCCTCTTTAAACTCAGGATCCTGCTTATACGTTTGATTAAGAAAAGTTATAGTATGCGTTAATTGATCATGCGAATAGTATTCGGGATGGACAATAATATATCTAATATGCAGTGTGGCGAAATTCTTCTTAGCTTGCGCTGCTAATGAGGCCGCACTAGCTTCCGGCAAAGGCTTATCGGGAGCGATGAGATAATTAAGTCCCGCAATAGAAGCATAAAATGAATAATACGTATCCGGCACGCGAGAAATCCAAGCCGATAAAAGTTTTTTGTGATGCGCCGTTTGATAATATTGTGTTTTAGACGGGGACGTGCCATTTCCCAAGGTATAAAAACTTGTACTAAGGGCGAAGGGTAATTCTAAAATGGTATAGCCCTCGCTATCTTTAGCCAATTCATAATATAATGCTGGAATCTTTGTTGAAGATAGGGGCAAAGGCAATGGCATTACTTCAAAAATATACAGACTACATACCCCTATGAGGAAAAGGGTGCCTAATAATCGCGATGAACAGCGCTCATAGAGCATCTTAATTCCAGGAGCAGCCAGTACTATTAAAGCTAGAATTACAAAAATAATAAAGCGCGGAGTAACTAAAATATTATTTATGAGCGGTATATGTGTTGCCAACATATACGGCAAAGGAAAGAGCGGACGGGCAACATAAGCTACCGGACCAAGCGTTACCAGTAGAAAAAGCGTCGCATTCAGTAGCCAAACATTCCGCTGTTGACGCGAAGGCTTCTTAGTTGCAAAAAAACCCAAAAGAGCTAAAGCAAAAAGTGTGTAGCTTATATAGATAACGCTAGCGTGATATCCCACCTGAGCATAATACGCTTTAAAGCTATTTCCATACACTGCCTGCTGAGTCGAAGGAATAAAGAAAGATCGAATATCAGGCGAATACAAAGCAACTTGCTCGGGACGAGGGACGGGTAAAGCATTATCACGTAATGTTTTTATTGAAGCAATAACCAAGGGCGATCCTAAAATAAACACCGTCAGCGCCAAAACAATCAAGGCCTCCTTCGCGCGTATAAAATCCTTGCGATTATACATCACCTGCCACAAAAGCAGGCAAAGGGCCAGCAATCCCAGCCCGACGGTGTAATAAAATTCATTATAAAGCGACAGAGCTAATACTAATCCGGCAAGCGCTCCGTAGGGGGAAGAAGCCTCACGCAAGGCCTTAAACAAAAAGAATAAAAACCAAGGAATGAAAAAAATACTTGTATATTGGAAATGGCCTAATATTTCTTGGAATATATATGCGTTAAAAGCAAATATCAATCCAGCAACAAAAGCAGCGGCGCGGCTTTGAAACAAATACTCAACAAGCATATATGTTCCGAAAGCGGCGGCAACAAGACTGAGAAGCAATATGATATTAAAGGCCAACGTTAAGGGCAGAAAAAATTGTAAGAGAGCCGAAAAAGAACCGGTAACAATTGCCAACGTATGGAACACCAAATTACTTTCAAAGGGAAAGGCAATGGAAGTCGTAAGATATGGATTGTTCAAATGACGCAGAGAGTCAAAAATGTGCCATTGATTCCACACAAACAAAAAGTTATCCCCTTCCGTACCGGGGATAGCTGTTGTTATATGCGCAGCCAAGGGCCACGTACATAAGACCGCTACGCAACCATAGAAAAAAAGCGCGCTTAAGCGCGCTTTTGCAGTTTGAGACATACGGTTACAAATTCGACGAACAAAGGGTGCGGATCGAGCGGACGCGAAATATATTCCGGGTGGAATTGCGTGCCAATGAAAAATGGATGATTTTTAATTTCTATGGCCTCGACAATGCTATTGTCGGGCGAAGTGCCAGCAATGACCAATCCCTTTTCTTCTAGCAAAGCTCTATATTCGGGATTAAATTCATAACGGTGGCGGTGGCGCTCGGAAATAATGCCTTTCTTGCCGGTTTTCTTGGCATACACCTTAGCTAAATGAGTGCCGGAAACGGTTTTGCAAGGCCAGCCCCCTAAACGAATCGTCCCGCCATATTTTCCTTTGGCTAAATTCTCCTTTTGCGTTTCCATGACGTTGATAACCGGATAGGGAGTTTTTGGATTTGCTTCAGCACTATGGGCGTCTTTCAAACCGGCAACATGCCGGGCGAATTCAACTACCGCCATTTGCATACCGTAACACAAGCCGAAATACGGAATGCCCTTTTCCCGGCAATAACGGATCGTTTTAATTTTTCCTTCGCTGCCGCGGCTGCCCCACCCTTGCGGAACGATAATACCGTCAAACTTTTTCAATAGTCCCGTTCCCTTGGCCTCGATTTCTTCAGCTGATAACCAGTGGATATTAACCCGGCAGCGCGTTGCCGATGAGGCATGTTTGACTGCTTCGAGCACTGAAATATAAGAATCAGTCATTGTAAAATCACCGGACACAAAGTATTTTCCCACAATGCCAATATCAATAGTACGGGAAGTATTCTTCAAGCGATCGATCATTTTTTTCCATTGCCCCAAGTCATTTCGGCGCGGCTTTAAATTGAACTTTTTTAAAATTCGTTCGCCAAGCTTATCTTTTTCAAAATTGATAGGTACTTCATAGATCGAAGGGCTGTCCGGCGCGGCGATAACGTCATCGACACTGATATTGCAGTTGAGAGCGATTTTTTCACGACGGGGCTTGTCTAATGCTTTGGAAGAACGAGCAATGATAAAATCAGGCTGAATGCCGGCGCTGTTAAGGCTGCGAATGGCGTATTGAGTCGGTTTGGTTTTCATCTCGCTTGAATTTGAAGGAATAGGCAAATAGCTTACCATAACAAAAACAACATCATGACCATACGTCAGTTTCATCATTCTCGCGGTTTCCAGGAATAATAAATTCTGATACTCGCCAACCGTACCGCCGATTTCAATAATCATTATTTCGGCGTTTGATTTATCGACCGCTGCTTCAATCCTGTCTTTTACTTCCAAAGGAATATGAGGAACAACCTCGACGCATTTGCCGCCGTAGCCAAGATTTCGTTCGCGCTCAATAACCGCTTGGTAGACGCGGCCAGTTGTCATGTAATTTTCCCGGTAAATATTTTTATTTAAAAAGCGCTCATAATTCCCAATATCCTGATCGGTCTCGTCGCCATCTTCAGTAACAAATACTTCGCCATGCTCGATAGGATTCATTGTCCCGGCATCAACGTTTATGTAGGGATCAATCTTTATAGCGCTGACATTAAATCCTTGGCTCGTAAGAATACGGCCTATGCTAGCAGCCGCGACACCCTTACCAACGCCAGACATGACTCCGCCGACAACAAAAATAAAACGGCGAGGCTTTGCTGTAGATTTCTTTTTCTGTGCGCTCATACAATTAAACTAATTAAGACCAATAAGATGTAAATACCACCTAACAATAATTTCTCCGTAAAAAAGAGTAATTACGCTGGAAGTAGCCAAAAATGTTCCGAAAGGAAGTATGGCCGACCAGTGCTTTTTTCCTAAACATATCAAAATAATGCCAACCAGAGCTCCGAGTAGATAAGCAATAAAAATTGCAGGCAAGATTAAAGGCCAGCCAAAAGCCGCCCCTAACAATAACCCCATCCATATATCACCTTCCCCTATCCATCGCCCCTTGGAAACAATATATTGTAGTAAGAAAAAACCGCTTCCTATTGTAGCAGAAAGCAGCAAAGACTGCCACGGAGCACCGAGAAAGGCATTACACAATAGGACTACAACTGCGGCCGGGATTGTTACTTCAAAAAAGATAAGATACCAGCGCGCGTCTGTTATAAAAACAACCATTACCGAGGCGATCAACATCCAATCGCGGAGCAGCGTAACCAAGGCCTCAATCCCCCATATCTCAAAAGAACCATAAAGCCCGACAATACGGACTACAGCTAAGGCAAAGAGTATGGCCGTCGCTACTTCAACAAGCGGATACTGCCAGCTGATCTTTTTTTGGCAATGGCGGCAGCGGCCGCGCAAAAGCAAAAAACTGAGCAAGGGGATATTGTCGTACCAGGCAATCATCGCTGAGCACTTTGGACAATATGAACGCCCGCCTATACTTTCATTTTTGTATAAACGCCAAGCTAAGCAGTTTAAAAAACTGCCGATTAATAAACCAAAAATTACGCTTAGTATATACAACAACATACTACCTAATAAATATAAAACGAATAATCGCTCCTATCGCTGCCAAACCATCGCGCCAGCCAATTTTTTTTCCTTCTTCGTGAGAGCGTCCGTTATAGGAAATAGGGACTTCAACGATACGCATGCCCCCGCGACTCAAGCGAGCCGTCAATTCCGGCTCAATGGCAAAACGATTGGAAACTAAGCGACCGCGACATAGATTAATAGCTTTCCTATGTAATACTTTATAACATGTCTCCATATCGCTCAAACGCAACCCCGTGCATAGATTCGAAATTAAGGTTAAAAAACGATTTGCCATTTCCCATACGAGAGGGCCGGTTGAAAAAAATGGCTTGTCTTTAAAACGCGAACCATACACCACGTCTGCTTCTGCAATAAGTATGGGGTTAAGTAGCACTTGATAATCTTTTGGATCGTACTCTAAATCAGCGTCCTGGATAATTATTATGTCCCCTTTTGCCTCATCCAAACCGAGACGTATACATGATCCCTTTCCGCCGTTGTTTTCTTTTAATATAATTTTCAAAAGCGGATCATTATAATTTTTAAGTACTTCCGCCGTCCCATCGGTTGACGCATCGTCAATAATAATTATTTCGGTAATATACGTTCCTTCCAGGGCACGGCTAGAAACTGCATCAATAACCAACTTAATAGTCGAGACTTCATTATATACGGGGATAATAACACTTACTGGGATCATACGTTTTCGGAAATATTTTTTTTCTCAATAGCGCCCAAGCAATATCCCATTACCAATATTGATAAAGCCGTTACGGGAATTAATGTTCGGGACAAGGCGGTATGGTCAAGCGCGTACACATAATTTTCGCTTGTCATATACATGCCAAGAATCATACCAAAAACTAGTACACAGAACATTATGAGCGGCCATGCCCGCTGAGAACGCAGAAGAACAGAAAGGCGTACTATAATAACAGAGGAGAAAATCCACCACCACACATTCCAATTATCATATGCGTAGAGAGTTTTTAATACCTGCGGTAGAACTTCGGGATGCCAACCGCGAGCTGGCGGCAAGTCATGGAAGCTGAGCCCAAGAAAGAAACGGAATAATATCCAAGGTAATAAGGGAAGAAGTAAGCAGGAGATAATGCGTATCCATTCTTTAATAGAAAAATGCGAACGTCGTATCACTTCACTAGCTACCATCGTCCCTATCCAGGCTAGTATATAGATAATGCCTTCATTTTTTACAAAAAACCCCCAAGCAATAAACAGCGCCGAAAGCGCTATATAGACCGAAGACAATTCTCTTTTCATCAAATAAACAGCGCTCATGACAACATAATAGGCTAATACTAAATCGCTGTATCCATTGAAAGCGTGATAAAAAATCAAGGGCATTGAAACAAAAAAAGCGGTCAACGCCAAACTGTTTCTCCTTGTAAGAAAACTTTTCAAAGCACAAAACAAAGCCAGAGCGAGAGCGCAGTAATAACCCAAGGAAATAAGATTAACCGATATTTCTCCTCCTCCCAAAATCCGCATCCAATATTCGGCTAATGACGAATGCCATGGATAGGCCCTATGATTATACGCCCCTAAATAAAATTGATGATCGGGATGAAAATCAACTGAGCCCTGCTGAATAAGAACTTTGGTTCGCAAAGACCAAAATGAGAGCGAATCAAAGCCAACTGGTGGTTTCGTAAATGCATTTAAAGCGGCGAACACCATGCAGCCGCCAATGATGACCGCGAGCGCTATCTCTGCAGCACCCCAAGGGGCTATCTTTGCTTTCACCCTCAATAAAGGTTTCTTATATAAAAGCCATGCAGCAATAACTGTCTGTAAACCTATAACAAGATAGAGGGCTGGCGAAAAGCTCAAACGAAGTATAAGAAAATATAGGAACAACTCCCCCGTAATCAAAGCCGTACCTAGTCCATAAGCTCCCGTCCACAGCAAAAGAGTATTTTTTGAATCAAACCAGCGCATCAACGCAAGTCCTGGTACTAGTACGGAAAGTATATAGAAAATAGGGGCAAAGAATGTCATAAATTATTTCTGCCGTTTAAAAATAAGACGTTGGGAATCTAATTGAGCATCAATGCTAAATTTTCCTAAACTCTCTTGGCTACTGGAAATTGAAAAATCAACGCCTGGGTTGCGATAAAGCGTGCCATCCTGTGCATATGCCAATGGTTCACCAGAATGATAGACAATAAAATAATCTGCTCTGTCGGCCGGTGTGTCCAATATATAGGCATCAGCTAAATAATACTCAACATACATATTAAGCGGCCCTTTGGCTAAAGCGATGCTTGCCTGAGGCGGGACATACTCCTTAACTTTCTCAATAAATAGCGGCAAGCCGCAGAGGCTTCCGGCTAGATTTTGCACTGCATCAATTTGGCAAAAACGCCAACGCACTTGTTCACTATATGGCCTTCCTAAGAGGAACAGTCCATCTCGAACGTGGCCCGCATTTACAAAAACAAAATGCAGAAAAAGAGGAAGCCAGGCCACACTGAATAAGCCTAACAGAATTCCCGGATTTAGCACTCGATGATTTTTTATAGAATATAGTAGCGCCCATACGACGACCGCAGCAAGCAAAATTGCACCTATCACTACTACCGCTGAATAAGCGCCCAAGGACGGAGCCAAGGTAAAGTTTATACTGGATAAGAGCTCTGGCCTATTTTGAAAAATAAAGTTCATACGATAGTTTTGAGTTCATCATAAACCACTTGCGGCAGAAGGTCTACGCTATGAGGAGCAAAAAGCAATACGCGCGCTCGAGCTGGCCCCCATACAATTGGGTTATGGCTGGTTGAGAAAAGACATAGCGTTGGGCGGTGCAAAGCCGAAGCAATATGAGTTAAGCCAGTATCAAGTCCAATATATCCATCGGCTTGATTAATACGCGCCGCCGCTTGAGGTATGCTCCCCTTAGTGGTTTTTATTTCTTCTACCCTATATTCTAAACTTAATAATGCACATAGCTCTTCCCATAAATGCTGGGGCCATAGTTTACTATCTTCGCCCGCCCCTCGATGGAATACAATTAAAGGTTTTTCATTTTTAAAATCGTTGATTTTTGCCTGATTAAGCGTAATTTGGGGTTCGATGCCCTCCTTGCTAGTATTATAAAAATCTGCCAACTCAAGATTGGCTTGCGCTTTAGAAATGTCCTCGCGAGGAAAATTTGAATGATGCAATAAAGCGCTCAACCCGCCGCTATCAAATCCTAAGCGAAATGGTATCCCCGCGCCAAACATGCACGCGATCACAAAAGGATCTCCTTTTAAATCAAATCCCATTGCATATGAATGCTTAATTTTCTTGCAAAACGAAAAACCAAAATGCAGCCACGCTGCTAAATAATTGTTTGCAGCCGGAAGCGTTAGAACTCTATCAACTCCGGCAAGAAGCAAGCACGTGTCCGCGACTTCTGCACGAACGCCCATGTCTATAGCGCAATCCGGAAAACGCTGCTTTAAAGCCCGCACCAAAGGCTCGGCTAAGATAATATCTCCTATGCCGCCAAAATGGGCAATGAGGATACGGTCCCCTTTTATTAAATGAATGGAATTAAATTTCTTTTTGGGTATAAAAAAATTCAAAGGAACGCAAAAAATATCGATGATTATTACTGCAATCCGCCAAGTAACTTTTTTATACGAGTAATATTTTGGCAAAAAACCCATACCCACATTATTTTTTTCGAGCAATCATTATAAGGTTATCACCCGTTCCGCTCAGCCACGCAATGGCGCTGAGCAGTATTTTAAACACCCCCTGTATAGTGGGCGTTATATCATGTCGTAAATTAATACGCGTTTTTGCAACGACTATCTCAAAACCAGAGCGCAACAAGATATTCTCCACTCCGCGCTTGCCGCATTGCCATATATGCTGGTGCGGAGAAAAACAATACCAGCGATTTCCCAAGACAGCCCGCCATACGCTAAAGAAGCGTGGGACTTCAATGACAAGAATCCCTCCCGGCTTAAGAATGCGGCGAGCTTCCTTCATTTCATCTTCTGGATATTCTAGATACTCAAAACAATGAATATAGGTGATGACATCCCAGCTATCATCCGCATACGCATGTTCAGCGATAGTACCTATGCTTAGCTCCTTAGTAAGTCCTAATTTTGTTTGTCCATACTCAATTGCCTTATGCGAAAGATCAACGCCATGAGCATCGTAACCATTTCTTTTTGCTTCAGCAACAAAAATACCAACATTGCATCCAACATCAAGTAAGCGTCCGGATGGAACATACTTTTGGGCAATTGTTAGCGTGCGTTGGGCAAACTTCTGCCATAGCTCTAATTGAGCAAAACGATCCTTATAATCCTCTTGGTCCTCATAATATTCTTCCAAGCCTTTGCCCGCCAAGGGAACTGGCCACGTACGGGCTAAATGACAGCGCCGACAGGCTAAAACTTCGAAATCCTTGTTTTGGCTTCTATAGTGATAAGTTGTATAATCGCTGGCTCCGCAGAGACAGATAGGCTTATTCATATCGAGAATATACCTTATTTTTGTATAAAAATATATACCAATCCACAGCCGCTCTATATAAACCCATTAAAAAAGCTACCCGCCAGGCAAAAGGTCCTTCTTTATACGCTCCCTCGCAAAGCATCCTCATAATAGGCACTATCCCATCAAAAGGGAGCATGCCCAAAGGGCAACGACGCCTCCACAGAACTCGTCGGGGCCATTGCCGGCCCATATATTGAAACTGAGGTATGGCATTAATATCCCCTAAGACAGCTTGGGCTTGTAACTTAGCCCACCTCAGCCATTTTTCCCTAAATGACTTCCAAGAATAATTATTATAGCCGGGGTGATGTTCAAGCAGGTATGAAGTTTTAATAACCTTACCGTTAATTTCCGTGTTTTGATGGGTTACTCCTAAAAAAGCAATGGCAGACTTTCTAAATAAACATATTTTATGAGGCCACTGCTTAGTACGATATTTTTCCCCATCATACAAAGGCCATATAAAAGAAAATGCGGCCGCTTGAGTATTTTCTAACAACGAAGAAAATTTCTGCCTTA
This sequence comes from uncultured bacterium, assembly GCA_937868555.1. Lineage (GTDB taxonomy): Bacteria > Patescibacteriota > Patescibacteriia > Patescibacteriales > Patescibacteriaceae > Patescibacterium. Next base: position 11,547 of record CALMNI010000202.1, read on the forward strand.
GCTCAGCAGAAAAAAATTCGTCGGCATCAATTCTTAACAGCCACTCGCCTCGGGCTTCTGCATAAGCCCTTACTAAATGGGGCTCCATGCAACCTACAAAAGCTTCGGTTATCACCCTGGCTCCATATGAAGCAGCAATTTCCAAACTACGATCTCGGCAGGGGCCGTCGTGGACTACTATGATCTCGTGGACTATTCCCTCCAGGCTGCGCAAACACCTATCAAGTACCGCTTCTTCATTACGAATTACAATACAAGCTGAAACTTGTGGATTAGTGTTTCTACTCATATATTCTATACTTTGCGAGCAACAATACGAATAATGCCCATATGATCGGCAAATAAAAAGGCCCCTAAACGCTTGATAATACCAGGATGGGAAAGATGTGTTATGTCTTGGTAAGAAATAATCTCGGCACCTACATGGCGCAGGCACAATTCCACATCAACCGGATTCAAAAATACCGACGCATCATTATCAGGAAAACTAAAATTATAGTTTGGCTCCCTATACTTAAACTTGTATGTTCCGGACAAGCGGCGTTGCATAATCAATATGCTGTTTCGAAATAGCATACCCCATAACTCCCAAAAACCCTTTTTACCTTCAAAGGTTATTCCCTTTGTTTTCATAAAAGCGTTTAAAGGGTGCCGGATACTGAGAAGATTTGGAGAATCAATGAGTATTAAGCCTCCCCTCTTTACTACTCGCAGCATTTCTTTAAGTACGACCTCAACATTCGCCACATGCTCGAGCGTATTATATGAGGCAATGGCATCAAAAGTATTATCGGGAAAATCCAAAGCTTCAAGATCTCCGCAGCGTATATCAAGATGAGGAAATCTCTTTTTCCCATCTTCAACAAAACGATGGCTACCATCTAACCCCGTAACATTATATCCGGCACTAGATAAACGATCAGTTGACTGTCCTAACCCGCACCCTGCATCAATAATATGAGCAGAAATAGGAACATGAGTAGTTACAAACTGGATATATTCGTTAAAATACTCATTGCTTCCGGCAGATAATATATCATAATACGCCTCCGATGTTTGGTAAAACTCTGACTGCTGCTTATCCATAGTATTTATTTTTTCAATGCTCGAAGTTCATCCACGATTTTTTGTATCTTGGGACTATTTGGGTCAATCATCAAAGCGCGCTCAGCATACGAAAGCGCCAGGTCATTTTGTTTTTTTTCTTTGTACAAAGCGGCAAGACCGAAGGGCCATAAGCTGCTATCGGGCTGTAGCTCGGCTCCTTTTTTATTATAGACAATGGAGTTGTCTATATCCCCTTTTTGGTAATACAAGTCTGCTAACTTTTTATACGGCGAAGTTGTAAAAGGATCAATGCGTATTGCCTGCTCATACCACGTAATTGCCTCGTCTATGTGCTTATCTTCTTCATACGCCGAACCAATTAAAGCATGGAAATAAGCTAGCTGCTGCGCAATGGGGCGCGTATGCTGAAATTCGGGCGCAGCTTCCAAAGAAGGCGTTTCAGCAATGCCTTTTTTAAAAAGGACAATTGCCTCAGCATATCTCCCCTGCCAGGTTAAAAGTCGGCCATAGTCTTGGTAATTAACCGTAATTGCTGGACTTATTTCAATTAATTTTTTATAAATCTCTTCAGCTTGCTTGTAATACGCATGATCAATCTGATATCCAATAATAGAATACATGTGCGCTAAATCGATGAGCGTATAATATTGTTTTTCCTTATCAGGGATAGCAGCGGCCTGCTCAAGCAGATTATCGGCAAGTTGGCGGCGACTACTGTCAGATGTGACGGCCGAAAAACAATTAGTTCCATGGTGGAGATAAGATCGGGCATAATAATGATTCCGAGGGTACCAGCTCATTACCTTCTCCATATTATCCAAAACTCCTCGACAATTTTGCAGACCCTCGGCTTTTTTTACTTTAAAATAATAATAATCAGCAACAAGCGGCTTAAGGCTATACCCATACCAAACAATGATAAAGAGCAGGGTAACAAACAGGACTATAATAAAGCGAGAGGATGCATGGAAAAAATCGATTTTGTGCCCCGTGACTGCATACGAACTGCCAACAACCCAAGCCATGCCCAGCAAACCAAATAATATTACGTTCATGCCAGTCAACGAAAAACTAAAGAGGTTATTTACTCCGTAGGCTAAAAGTGAAGCCAACAAAGCTACTGCGAGCCAATAATTTTCTCCCTGCTCTTCGCGTCGAGCATACGATATAAGATGCATCACAATCAAACCAATGAAGATAGCCAAGGCGACAAATCCGAGCAAACCGAATTGCAAGATAACATCAAAAATAAAATTATGCGCGCGGTCAGGAAAAGAATTCATTTGTTCATAATAGCCCCAATTGGATTGATAATAGCGAACAAAGACGCTTGCCTGTACATCAGGACCATACCCAAAAATTTTCCGCTGCCAGCTTGAGTGCGTAATATCTGTCCATGCCGCCCCCCAGTAATCGAGGCGAATTTTATTCGAACCTGATCCAAAATCAAGAACACTGACAATTCTTCCAAGCCCCGGAGCATCATGCGGTAATGTATTCAAGATTGTCTGACGAACGGGCGCTAAACTCAAAATAGCTACTCCCGCGCAAAAAATTACGATCAACAACCAAGCCCACAAACGCTTGCGCGCACGGAAAAGAAGCCATAGACCTAAACACATAAGAGTTGCCAATAAGGCGAGCCAAGCGCTGCGGCTATACGTATATAACAAGCAAATCAACTCCGCGGCCACTAAAAGACCGACAATAAATTTTTGGTATGATTGGCGAGCAATATACACAGCGGTATATATAGTTAAGGGAAGTACTGCCACAATATAATGGCCTAGAAAATTCGGCTGTCCGAAGCTTGAAAAAATACGCGGCTGGGGTCCATCTCCCCAATGCAGAGGGTCGAGCGCCAGGGCTTGAAGCAATCCGTACGCACAAACAATTCCAGCTCCGGATATTAAAGCTATGATAGAATTCTCAATTTGCTTACGATCGCGTATGCTAATGATCAACAAGAAAAAAACCGCGAGATAATGAAAAAGATTGTAAAAACCTTGAGCTCTTTCATAGCTTCCCCATAAGCTAATAGCAGGATGAAGAGAAAAAATAGTACTTATCAAAAAACTAACTGCTACTATAAGCAAAAGCCAGCCTATGCGGCGGTTTCCAGACCAAACGAAGCGGCCGCTCAAAGCAATTTCCACAAGCCAGGCAACAAGCGCCAAAGCAACCAATGCATGCAAAGCGGCTGATTTATTTAAATCAAAAACAGTATAATTTTCCTGAAACCAGGCAAAATAAATAGGAATAAAAAATAAAATTCCATTAGTAAGCTGCCGACTGATTACGGAGCAAAGATACATTAATTTTTCTTTAGACATAGGTGTATATAAAAATGCAGATCACGAAAAAAATTAGTGATCTGCATTTTCAGAGGGTCGAAATATTAGTTATTAAGACCGTTTGGAGTGGCGCGGTGAGTACCAGCGCTAATTTCTCCAGTGGCGGAGCCGAGACAATACGTAATGAGGTACGATGCGCCAGCGTTAGTACTGCTATAGAGATAGTTAGTGTTAGCTGGGCAAGGGGTGCTGCCATCATTATTCGGGTTTGGGTTAGACGGCACGATCGCCATATAAGTCGTACTGTTATAGGATAATGCTTGTCCAGGGGTAACGAAAGTTGGATAAGCATTAGCATCGTTGTAGTATAGCTCGAGAGCTGAAACTAGCTGCCGCATGTCGGCTACACGCTTTGCGTCGCGGGATTTGGCGCGAGCGTTACCTAAAGCAACAATCGCCAACGTCGACAAAATGCCGATAATAGCGATAACGACGAGCAATTCAATTAACGTAAAACCTTTACGGTTATTTTTTTGTTTCATGGTCTCACCCCCTTACTATGTAAGTCGCGCATAAAAATATTCGCAGACAAAGTATAAGCATAGTATATGATATGCGAAAAAAAACCGCAAGCCATATGCTATATCTGACTTACTACATTATACATCGGAAGCAAAATTGCCGCAACCATTACGAACACCCCCACTCCCATAACCACCATTAAGGCCGGTTCGATAAGGGACATAGTGCTTGCCAATAAGGTGGTAATTTCCCGATTATAAAAAGTGGTAATGCGGTCTAAAACAATATCCAATTTTCCTGTCTTTTCCCCGACCAGCATCATTTGAGAAACCATAGTGGGAACTTCTTTTGAGCGCATAAATACCGTACAAATTGAATTACCAGCCTGAACTTCAAAAATTGTTTGCTGGATAAGTCCCTGATAATACGTGTTATTAACGACCTCGCCCGCAACCTGCAAACTTGAAGAAATGTTTACTCCACCAATAATAAGCGTATTCATTGAGCGGGTAAAACGGACAAGATAAATCATTTGCAATAATTTACCGAAAACCGGCATGTGCAAAATAAAATAATCAAATTGTCGGCGTCCGAAACTGCTTTTAAGAAACCAACGTCCGCCGAAAACCAAGCCAACAAAACCAGCCGCCACTATCCACCAATACACAATTAAAAAATCAGAGATACCGATAAGAATGCGAGTTGCGATGGGGAGTTCGCCTCCGGCCTCAGTAATGACTGCGGTTAATTTAGGAACGACGAAAACCATCATCAATATTCCTATCACTACCATCATCCCAACAACGAATGCCGGATAAATCATTGCTCCCCTTACTTTGCTATTCATATCAAAATCCTTTTCCATTTCGTCGGCGATATAATTTAAAGCCTCATCCAATTTCCCCGATTGTTCACCAGATTTAATAACACTAATATAAAAATTTGAAAAAAACTTTGGGCGCTTGGCCAAAGAACCGGATAAGCTATCGCCGCTATCAACTTCATCGCTGATTTCAGCAATAAGATGTTTTAATTTAGGTTTAGGATTTTGCTGAGCAATGACCTTAAGGGCTTCAACGACCGGCACGCTTGCTCCAACCATAACCGCGAATTCACGCGAAAATGCAACTATATCCTTGACTGTTACTCGGCTCAATAACTGCGGAACCGAGAAAGAATGCTCGGCAACCGCTCGAAGGCTAATAACTTGAAAACCGCGCGCAGCCAAAGTGTCCGAAGCCTGCGCCTCATCCGTAGCTTCAACTACGCCGCTTTCTTCTCGATTGGAGGCCGGGTTAAGGGCACGAAAATTAAAACTAGGCATACAGATTAAGCTTTTTTCGCTTCAATAATTTCATTAATACGCTCGACAATTTCCGAGGGTTCGAGATAGGCTTTGACTAAATAATCCACAGCCCCTAAAATACGCGCCTGTTCTCTGTAATTAGGCTGGCTTACATTGCTCAAAAAAACAACGATGGAAGCGGCCGTTTCTTTTGATCGCTTTAAACGTTTGCAAAGGGTAAAACCATCGGAATCAGGTAACATCATATCCAAAAGAATAATTTCCGGCTTTAAGCGTTTTGCTTCTTCAAAACCAGCCTCTGCGGTTTGAGCACCTTGAACGACATACCCTTCTTCTAAAAATTTTTGGCTATACAGCGCCATGAGAAAGGGATCATCATCAATAATTAATAATTTATGTTTTCGAGAAGGCATATTAATTTTGAATTACGCGCATGACTTCTTCGATAGTGGTAAGTCCTTGTAATACTTTAATGTAGCCGTCCTCTTCCATAGTTAAGAACGGCTGATTAGCCCGGACATCGTCGATGGAGATTGCCCCTCGAGTTTTAACAATTAATTCACGCATCTCCTGATTAAAGTCAATCACCTCGGCGATACAAACACGAGATCTATACCCTGTTTTTCCGCAGTGAGAACAGCCTTCGCCTTTAAACAATTTAATAGTAGCAGGATCAAAATCAGGGATGATTTGCTTTAAAATCTCAACAGGAATCTTGGCGACTTTTGCTTTAAACTTTTCAAGATATTCTGAATCAATCTTAGCCTCAACTTGGCAGAAGGTGCAAATTCTACGGGCAAGACGCTGGGCGAGGGCCAAATTCAAAACCGAACTGAGCAAAAACGGCTCAACTTTCATATCCAACAAACGCGCGATAGTGCCGATAGCATCGTTTGTGTGCAAGGTCGAAAGGACTAAGTGCCCCGTTAAAGCTGAGTGAATAGCCAACTCGGCCGTTTCATTGTCACGAATTTCTCCCACCATGATAATATCGGGATCTTGTCGCAAAATTGAGCGCAAACCGCTCGCAAAGGTAAAGCCTATTTCGGGACGAATTTGCGACTGGTTAATACCTTTTATTTGGTACTCGATTGGATCTTCCAAGGTAATAATGTTCGCTTTTTCTTGGTTTAAAATAGCAAGCAAGGAATATAAGGTTGTAGTTTTACCGGAACCGGTAGGACCGGTAATAAGCATAATACCGCCGGTTTTTTTAAAACTTTCATTCAGAACATCAAAATTATGTCCAACAAAACCTAGCTTATCCAAAGCAACAATACCCTTCGCCGTATCTAGCACGCGCATTACAATCTTTTCCTGATCCAACAGCGGCATTGAAGAAACACGGAAATCAATTTCCCTATTACTGACAATAAGGCGTATGCGTCCATCTTGGGGCGAACGGGTTTCGTCAAGCTTTAAGTTTGCCAACACTTTGATACGAGCAACAATCGACGGATGAATGTCTTTTGGCAAAATAAGGGAATTATGCAGCATGCCGTCAATACGGTAACGGACGCGCGTTTCCTTAGGCAATGGTTCAATGTGTATATCGCTCGCTCCCCCTTCAATGGCATGCCTAATAATAACCGAAACGATTTTTGCTACCGGTGCATCCTTAACCACTCCTTCAAACTTATTAAGATCGTCTTGTCGGGTATCTTCTTCCTTGCGAACCGAATCTTCTTTAGCTTTGCTAACCAAAGCCCCCGCTATTTCTTTGCTAAAATTTTTATACTGGCTAAAGGCGTTATTAAAGCTATAACTGGAAATAAGAAAATATTCTACTTTGAGCTTATGTTTTTGCGCGAGGAAATCCATCGCCTCAATGGCCTTGAAGTTAGTGGCGTCAAGCAAACCGACTCGCAATCGATTGTCTTCTCGTTCGAAAGCGATCATTTTATAATGCTCGGCGATGTTTGCCGGCACTAAATTCAATATATTTTCATCTATTGATTTGTCCCCTAAGTCAATATATGTAAAGTTATAAAACTCTGCCTTGCTTTTAACAAAATCCTCAACATTGATCAGGCTTTTTTCAGCTATAATTTCGTCTATGCTTTTATTAGCGGTTTGCATTTCATCTAATACTTCAACAGCGCTTTCGGACGACAAAAGTTCTTTCTTGACTAAGAAATCAAGAAGGGCCTTTTGCTTATCAATAAAATTCTGATTCTGTGCCATATGCTAGAAAGGGTTGAAAGGATTAGAATGCCTTACTTCGCGTTTCACTGTCAAAGGCGGCTTAGTAGTTCCTGTCACCGGAGTTCCTTCGCTCGGGGGTTTGGGCGCTTCACTTTCCTCAAGCTTTTTAATTTCTTCTTCGGTCAACAATGGACCGAGGGAACGGAATTTTTGCTCATTAAATAAATTGAAATTTAAATCTTCTTGACCGATAATACCTCGGGATGCGGGCGTAAACTGCGCGAGTTCAGCCGGCTGATCAGGGAAAAACCAGCGATTAAAATTAATAATAACCACAATGAGGATCGCCGCAATCGCCACGGTTGCAACATAGACTATAATGAGATGTTTATTTTCCTCGTTAATCATATTATTTCTGGAGATAGTAGGCGAATAATTCAATTTTTGCCTGATTCGAGTTAGGATTAAAATCAAACTGGGTAATATCCATCAAGCGTAGATTTTTCTCTAAACGTCCGACGATACGTTTCAATGAATCATAGTTGGTTCCATTTAGTGTAAACGACACCTTAACAATCTTTAATTTTTCAGACTGTATCTTCTTATCAGGCGATAGCGTCAAAAACTTGTCTTGAGAATTATCCAAAGGCACTGCATCAATATTATCAACACTCACTCCATTTAAGCGGCCGACGAAGCTAATCTCTCGCAAAAGAGAAATTTTCAAAGCATCAATATCAAAGTTTGACGACAAAATCGTATCAATCTTATCTTTATCCGATTGGCTGATGGAGCGATAAATATTTTTTACTTCATTTAATTGTTTAAGATAAGATATTTTTTGCTCGTACTGTTTTTCCGCTCGCACTACTTCTTGGTTGCTGGTAACAAAAATATACTTAGGCCGGATAAGCCACCAATAACCCGCTCCCAAGACGCATATGCAAATAATTACGACAAACCAATTGAAAAATTGGGCGAAAAAACTAAAGGAGATCGCCAAATTTTTTTTGGGGGCAGAAGTTTCAGTATTAGCTTTGAGCGTAATTCGTACCATACCTTATTTTGTGAATAAACTTTGATCAATAGACATACCTAAATTAAACCGCACATCGCTGCCATTGCTTTTTGCTTGGCTCGTGTCATAACTTACGCTTTTAACTTTCTTATTCGCCTTTAATACTTCAAGCTGTAATGAAATCGCTTCAAGACTGCGCGCCCTTGAAGGGATTGTATACTCCCCGCCAAGATTTCCGCTAAACTTTTCGTAGTACACATCTTTCAACGTATTGTCCTCCAAGAAACTGAGAAAATTTGTCCAATACGCATGATTATCCAATAAGGCACTTACTAAATTAAGTTTATCATTAAAAAGGGATATGTCCTTAATCTCCTGCTCGCTTTTGGCAATTTCCGTATCGATTACATTTTCATTGAGCACCATAGCCCGGTTATTGTCTAAACGTTCTTTTTGCCATACCAGCAGTCCGACATATACCAAGCCGATGGCTAAACAGCACATTACTAAAGAAAGCGCTAAAATCAACAAATGCTCTTGCCAATTAAAGAAAGCCGTTCCCTGATCTTTTATCAAGTTTGGCTTAAGCCCGTTATAGGGTTGCCAAAATCTTTTTTCCACGGCATTGCGGGATTGCCACGCAAGCTCTTTCTCGCGCTCTTCTGCTAATTTATGCTGCAAGCTTCTTGAAAAAAAAGAAAAATGAAAGCGTGGTTGCTTAAAGGAATGTGGGGGTTTTTGCTTTGGTGGCGCGGGAACAAGGCTTGGCTCTGATGAGCGGCTCATCAAATCGTCCAAAGAAGGTGGCGGAGTAGAGACAGGGGGCGGCGGTACAACAGGAACAGGCGGGATCGTCGCGGCTTCTTCGGTAGGAATTGAAACTGTCGGATGAGCGACCACAGGCGGAGGGGGCGAAGGCATTCTTTTTTCTGCAATCGGCAAAGGATGAGTTGCGGGAATGTCTATGTGCGGCGCTTCGGTATGTGTATGTTTTTCTAAAAATACCGGCGAGGCAGCGGTTTTTAATTTACGCCTAAAAAGGCGCTCATAAAATCGGCGTTTCTCCAATAAGGCAGTTTTCTCACGAACACGCTCTTTTTCCAACCTGCTGATTTCTCGTCGAAGCCGGCGATCAAGTGTTAATCGATGCACCGTCCTAAACCATCGAGCGGCGCGCTTAAAAAAACCCGCAGATGAGCTTGCCTTTTTTACGTTATCTTGCAAATTTTTGAGCTCCGATCGTGAAGAGAAGCCTTTAGCCGCCATAGGGATTATTTCTTGTCAAACTCACGC